>REAB01000126.1 GCA_004293645.1 Cytophagia bacterium
ATTGGCGGGTGTTGTACCATTAGCGAGCTGATAATCAAGCATTTCTTTCACTACGCCCACGTAAGCGGCATCGCCCGAAAACACCCGATAGTCGAGCACTAAACTCTGCACCATGCCTGCGTAGGTCATGGCGGGGTTGTGCATGAAGTCCATGTTAGCGCGGCCTTCCTTGAATTTTTTTTCACCCATCAAGTGTGGCCCCGAAAAACAGCACGTAATCAAGTACGATTTTAGTCCCGTGGCCGAGTCGAGCGGAGTGCCCGATTTAATGAATTCAGATGCCAATTTGCTCACGTGGGCGAAGGCCAATCCTGGGGTTTTTGGCTCGTACCACGCCAGTATTTTGCCCGAACCATCTTTGATGATGTCGTGCATTCCAAGCTTTTGGGTAGAGGTAGGTACTACAATTTGGGCGGTTATTGCATTACAAAAAAAGCAAAGTAAGGTGCTGATAAACAACATATTACGCATAATTGTGAAAGTTGGGTTGTTAATGAGTTGACTGCCTGTATTCCCAAATACTGATAATGAGCGTACTTGCCAATACCAAAAGTCCACCCACAACAGACCAAAAACCGAGGCTTTCGTTGAGCCAAATGATGGCGATGGGCAAGGCAAAAAAGGGTATCAGAAAATTGGAAAACGCTACTTGAATGGCCTCTAAGTGCTTTAAGGCCGTAAAAAACAGAATCATGGAAAGAAAATTGTGAAAAACAGTGAGCAGCGTTAGGCCCGTCCACGTATTGACCGTAAAAGTTGGAATATTTTTGAGGGAATCGGCTTCGTAAATCCACACAAACGGAAAAAGCAACACCAACATAAAAATATAGGTGTAAAACAGCATTTCCATTTCGGTATAGTCTTGGGCAATTTTTTTGCAGTAGGTATTGTAAAAAGCCGACCCTAAAACGCCCGTCAAAATCAGCAGATTGCCTACCAAAAAAGCAAGGCTAAAATTTGCCCCCAAGATGTCTTTCATGGAGCAAAGCGCCACGCCCACAATGGCAATGCCAAAACTGAACCAGCGAACTTTGTTCATTTTTTCGCCCAAAAACAAAACGGCCAACAACGCCGATACAATGGGCAAAGTGAGGTTGAGAATGGCGGCATTGCTGGCGGTGGACTGCTGCGTGCCGAAGGTCATCAGCACTTGGGCAGGAAACTGACCGACCAAAGCCAACACCGCAAACACCTTTAAATCAGCGAGTTTGCGGTTTTTGTTGGCTCGAACGGTTTTCAACACAAAAGGCAACATAAATAACGTAGCCAACAGCATCGGAATAAAAACGGTGGTAAATGCCCCCACTTGGTCTTGGGTGAGTTTGATGCACGTAAACTGTAACGCCCACATGAGGTTGCAGGCCAACAAAGCCCCCCAAGAAAGCCCCTTTGCCCCCAATGGGGGGATTCTTGTGTTGTTTGCAAGGCTCATATTTCGTGCAATACTTCACGGGTAATTTCCAACGTCTTGGCAATGTCTTCGGGGCTGTGTGAATAGCTTACCGAACCCTGTTTGCAGGGAATCGGAATGTGATATACGCCTTTGTTTATCAGTGCTTTACGGTATTTTAAGTCGGTTGCAAAGTCCACATTTTCTAAAATATCGTGCAAATCAGCGGGAGCGTTTTCGGCAAAATAAACACAGAAAGCCGAGGCATTGTTTACCAGCGAAACGGCCATGCCTTTTTCTTGGAAAAGCGTTTTTAGCCCATCATAAAGTTGATTGCTCACGGCAGAAATATGCGCATAAACGGCGGGGTTTTTCAGAATTTCGAGCGTGGCAATGGCGGCGGCGGTATTGACGGGGTGGGCGTTGTAAGTACCCGCAATCAACACTTTTTTGGCGGGTTCGGGGTGGTCAAATTGCTCCATAATTTCGCGTTTGCCCCCAATAATTCCGAGCGGATAGCCATTGGCCACGGCTTTTCCAAAGACCGACAAATGCGGTTTTAGCCCTTCTTTTGCCTGATAACCACCCAATTGGGTACGAAAACCCGTTTTTACTTCGTCAAAAATACAAACCGTTCCGTTGGCTTCACAAAGTTCAATCAAGCCTTTCAGATAACCCGCTTTGGGCAACACCACACCCACGTTTTGCATCGCAGGTTCCATCAAAACGCAAGCCACGGGGTTGCGTTTCATCACGTATTCGATTGATTCTAAGTCGTTGAAATTGACCAAATGCACGCGGCGTTTGGTGCCATCGGGAATCCCCGCCGACAGCGGCACAAAAGGGTATTCGCCTGGACTCACGCGCTTGCCAACTTGGGCCAACGAGGGCATCACCGCCCGCGACACTTCGTTGTGCCAACCGTTGTAGCCGCCAATCATCATAATCACGTCTTCGCGGCCTGTGTAGGCGCGGCTCAAACGGATGGCGTGGGCGGTGGCTTCGCTGCCCGTGTTGGACACTTGTATTAAGTCTAACGACGGTATTAGTTCGCACATCAACTTAGCCAACTCAATTTCCATGGCGTTGGTGCCGCTGCCGTACAGTGAGCGTTCGTCTCTAATGGCTTGAATCACAGCCTCATTGACGGCATCGAAATTGTGGCCGAGCAAATACGGAGCAAACGAAGCATGATAATCAATGTATGTTTTGCCTTCTACATCGTAGAGTTTGCTACCTTTGGCGCGTTCAAAAACGATGGCAGGATTGACCTTTCTATTCAAAGAAACCACCCCCCCCGCAATGTAGCGAGCGGCCTCGGCGTTGTATTTGTCAAATTTTGACAATAACTGTTTTGAACTCATTTAATAATTAATTTAACTTTATGACAAAATAAATGTTTACAAATATATAGCTTTTTTGTAAACATTTTAAATGATTAAAAAAAAACATGAAATCAGATAGCCTATCACTAAAAGTATATACCGAGATTCGTAAAAACATTTTGAGCAATCAACTTTTACCCAATACACGACTCAAAGAAGACGAATGGGCCAGCAAATTAACGGTGAGTCGGATAGCAGTGCGGGAGGCCCTCAATCGCCTATTGGGCGAAAGGCTGGTGTCGGTTGGTGAGAAAGGTGGTTATTTTGTAAGTGGGTTGTCGCAGTCAGATGTACTGGCTATCAGAGAGTTACGAGAGATTTTGGAAATGGGGGCTTTGACTTTACTCATCAAAAAAAATGAAAAGTCGAAGATAGCGAAATTAGAAAAAATCTGTGATGACTTTACCAATATGTTTCAAAACGGCTACTTGGGCGGCGCTTGCGAAGCCGATGTGCGGTTTCACGAAACCATTATTGAATTTGCCGAAAACGATAAATTGCTACAATTATACAAGTTAAGTCATATCCCTATTTTTCATCAACAACTCATGAAATCGCATGAATTAATGGCAGATTACGAACAAACCGACCTCGAACACAGAAATATTGTAAACGCTTTGAAGCAGAATAATTTGGAGCTTGCCAAGCAATGGTTAGAAAAACACCTGTCGAGGGGCGAAAATGCAATGTTGCAGCATGCGTAATGTTTTGTTTGCGTTATGCCCCCTTTGTCAAGGGTATTGTACTTTTGCAATCAATTCTTTGTTCGCTTTTTGTCCTGCCAACTGCCCGCCCGCCGTCCACAATCATAATTTGGCCCGTCATAAAACTGCTTTCTGGGCTGGCCAAAAACAAAAACAGCGGAGCTACTTCTTCTACTTTGCCCGTTCTGTTGAGCGGAATGTATTGATTGACAAAGTTTTCGACAAATTCGGGCGAGTCTATTTCCATTGCCATTGGTGTTTGGATATAGCCAGGACAAACGGCATTGACTCGAATATTGAGATGAGCCAATTCCAAAGCCATCGTTTTGGTAAGCATAATTACGCCGCCTTTCGAGGCATTGTAGTGGGCATAGCCAAACTCTCCGTCTAAGCCGTTTTTGCTGCCCATGTTCACCACTACGCCCTTCTTTCGAGCGGCCATTTTGCGGCAAACGGCCTGCGCTACGAAAAACATTCCCGTGAGGTTGATGTCAATAATTTGCTTCCATTCTGCCGCTTCGATGTGCAAAAAAGGCGTCTCAAAAGCTATCCCCGCATTGTTTATCAGCACGTCAATTGGCTGAATATCATCGACTTGTTGTACAGCGGCGCTCACAGCGGCTTGGTCGCTGATGTCAATGCAGTGGTAATAAACGGTGGTGTTTTTACTGCGAAGATGTTGCGCTGCAAGTGTAAGATTCTCAGAATTAAAATCTATTAACGTCAGCACAGCTCCTTCTTCGGCAAACTGTCGGGCTATTTCAAAGCCAATGCCGCGTGCCGCCCCCGTAACAATAACGTGCTGATTATCAAAGCGTTTTGTTTTCATTTTGTTTTAAAGTCAGTCTGAATCAACGGTTTTCTATTGTGGTATTTTCAATTACACACTCAAAAATTCCTAATAGAATGTCTAATTGGGTAATAACGTACCTATTTTCGTCAATGATAATGTCGTTATTTTCGTATTTCAAAAAACGCCATTCGATACCCGTTGTAGAAGCTCCGTAAAGCACTTTGACTGGGTTTTTTTCTAATTCGTTAAATCTTTTTGCCCCAATCAACTGAGCCGAACATTGGATTGTACCTTGCTCTAAATCTTGTTTTTTTGCTTCTGTGATGCAAAAAATGGGGGCAGTTACAAAATCTTGCACTCGACTAAACGAAAATATAAAATCACATTCGCCTTTTAGCCCCATGGCCTCGTCTATGTCCAAATTCATGCCTGAATGTATTGAAAAACGATGCTTGTGCAAATAGTTCAGTTCGAGTAAAATAGGCGTAACCAATCGCTCTGAACGTGATTTTTCGCTTCCAAACCCCAAACTTTGCCCCCGTGCCAAACCTTCTACGAGCCACTGCGAAGGGATTATGGGCTTGGCATTAGGAAATAAGACCTCAGAACTAAATTTTATCCCAAATTTTCTGGTCAATTCGAGGGCAGTAAAATCGCTGTAAGCCATGACTTTTCTATTTAATATTGCGTAGATACAAATCTAAACGATTCTACACCTTTTACCATTATTTTTATTACAAATAAACGACCACTTTCTGGATATTTTTCTAAATCGGCTTCGCTCATGCCCACACGGGCGGTGGTGATGAAAAGCTGGTCCAAGTTCTCGCCCCCAAATGCACAAGACGTAACCTGCGGAGCGGGAACTTCAATGGTTTCGAGCAGTTGCCCCGTCTCTGGACTCCACCGCCGAACGGCAAAACCGCCCCAATGTGCTACCCACAACATTCCCTCGGCATCAATGGTCATGCCATCGGGCAAGCCCATTTCTGGCGGAATGGTTACGGCTATTTTCTCAAATACAATATTGCCCGTTTGCCCATCAAAAAGATAGCAATTTATCTGAAACGTAGGACTATCAATAAAATAAAACCGCTGCCCGTCCAACGACCACGCCATTCCGTTTGAAATACTGAGGTTGGTCAATGTTGGTTTTGGTACTAAATCTGAGTCAATGCAATAGAGCGTTCCAGCCCCCGTTTTACAAGCCAAGTCCATTGTGCCTTGCCAGAGCCGTCCTTGCGGGTCGCATTTGCCGTCGTTGGGGCGGTTGGTGGGCGTGTTTTTCTCCAAATCTACGAGCCAATCCAGCCGTTCAGTGTCTAAATGTAGCCGTGCCAAACCACCCTGCAAAGCCACAATTACGGCATTTTTACTTTCAATCACCACCGTACCCACCCGTTCGGGGAGTGAGTAGGTTTGTAGTTTTTGGGTAGTTGGGCTAAATTCAAACAGTTTTTTTTCGAGAATGTCCACCCAAAAAATACTACCTCGTTCGGCGTGCCAAATTGGTCCTTCACCGAGTTGATTTTGTGCTGGATAAGCTGTGGTTGGTTTCATTTCTTACACTTTTGGAAAAACAAATGGAGGGCGATAAATGGGCTTTATCAAGGCATTGGCTTCCGTATTTTTACCAAAATCAGCGGTCGTTTCATTGTACTTAACCCTCGAATCGGTGCGAAGCGAAATATTACCCAAATGAGCATACAGCGCCACCAAACGACCATTCTCGATGGGGCAATTGGGTTCTTTTCGGTCGCGCATGCACGCAATCCAGTTTTTTACGTGTTCTTCGTGGTTTTCTTTGCCCCATTTGTTGGGCGGTACGGGCGTGATTTTGTACTTGCCGTTTTCTTGTTCGGCAAACATTTCCCAGCCGCTTCTATCAATTACCAAGGTAGCGTTATTGCCAACAAAAGCCAAGCCATAGTTTCGACCATAAGGGCCAGCCTCTACGCCCGCACAATGTTCCCAGTTGATGGTGTAGCCTGGCAATTGGTATTGTACGCCCATGGTGTCAAAAGTTTGGTGGTCATGGTCGGGAGCGTAGTAATTGCCGCCCACCGCCGAGGCCGACAAGGGAGCTGTTTTTATGTTTTTTGCCCACAGGGCGATGTCCAACAAATGCACGCCCCAGTCGGTGAGAAGCCCGCCGCCGTAATTCCAAAAAAACCGCCAAGAGCCATGGTGCCGTGCTTGGTTGTAGGTAGCCGTTGGGGCGGGCCCAAGCCACCGGTCGAAGTCAAGTCCAGCGGGAATGGCTTCGTCGGGTACTTTTTTTTGACCAATTCCGTAATTAAAATTACCCCAAACATTTACTTTTCGCAAGTCGCCGATGCTGCCATCTTGAATCATTTTGATGGCTTGTTGCCAATGCCCGCCGCTGCGTTGTTGCTGCCCCACTTGCACAATTCGCCCGTATTTTCGGGTGGCTTCTACCATCACATTGCACTCGGCTATGGAGTTGGCAAGCGGTTTTTCTACGTACACATCTTTGCCCGCTTGGCAAGCATCAACCATATTGAGGCAGTGCCAATGGTCGGGTGTGCCAATGCTTACGGCATCTAAGTCTTTCATTTCAAGCATTTTACGGTAATCGTTGAAGACA
The DNA here is from genome assembly GCA_004293645.1 of Cytophagia bacterium. Lineage (GTDB taxonomy): Bacteria > Bacteroidota > Bacteroidia > Cytophagales > Spirosomataceae > REAB01. Next base: position 6,881 of record REAB01000126.1, read on the forward strand.
ATCGGTCTTTTTCCTGTTTTCTTCAACATTTCGTCGGCTCGTTTGTTGGCCACGTTGGCATCTACGTCGCAAATGGCGGCATATTCCACATTGGGCTGGTTGGCGGCCAAGTTCATGATTACGTTGCCCATGCTATTTACCCCAATCGCCCCCATTACTATTTTTTCGTTGGCCGATTTTCGGGTAAAACCTTTGGCGTTGGCCATTGGTGCGGCAGCCCAAGCACCTGCGGCAATTGAAAATTTTGAGCTTTCCTGTAAAAATGTACGTCGGTTCATGGGTACGGTGGTTTAAAAGAATAAGTAACTATTTCTACTTGAAAATGGGGGTGTTACATGTAGTTTTGGCACAAAAAGAGGTTCTTATTTCAAAGTAGTAATCGTAAAAATGCTCTTTTCTTTGATTTGCACTTTTAGCTTGTTATCAACCAATTTAACGGTTTCGGTTTCAACGAAATTCTCGTTTCGAGTGCTTCGGTAGTTGCCAATAGATTTGGTTATTTCGCCTACCAATCCTTTCATATCTAAGTGGAGTTCCACATCGGCTTCTACCAAATTCATGCCCGTAATGGTAAAGTCTTTGCCATCGGGCGAGATAAATGCCAAGAGTTTGATGTTTTTTAAATGCCCAGCGTGCCACTGATACACGTGCTTGGTTATTTTGTTGGCAGGAAGCCCAATTTCAATTCTTTTCCAGCCTGGCCGTACGTATTTGTAGATGTGTTTAGTGGTATAAAATCGGTGTTTGGGCGTGTAAGTCCAGTTGGTGGTATCTGTTTTTATCATGCCATATTTCGACCAAACTTGGTCGTGAAAATGAAAATTATCCCAAGCGTCCCAAGTTTGAGCCAAGTTTACGCCCTCTCGAATTGCCCTAAAAAGCCGTCTTTGGCAACGCCACGCAAATTCCCATTCTATTTCATCGGTTTGGTCTAAATCGCCATATTCGGTGAGCCAGATGTGCTTATCTTTGTAGGCCGAAGCTCGTACACTATCCACCACACGCCCAATGAGCGAGTTTTCGGTAATCCAACCATCGGCATCACCCTCGTCGCCATTGCCATAAGTATGCCCGCTAATGGCAAAAGTTTGAGGGGTAAATTTTTTGTCAGCCAAAAAATACCTCATTCGCTCAGGCGCAAAATTTCCGTCACAAAAAAGTATGTACTTTAAATCATTCAAGCCATGTTCTTGAAACTTATTGAGAATGGCCTCAAAAGCAGCGGGTTTGTTCTTGGGGCTAATGCCTGGCCCTTCAACACTTCCATCAAAATCGGTTTCGTTGAAAGGCGCATAAAACTCAAATTGCAGTTTTTCTTTGTGTCTTGCCCAATGCACCATTGTTGCCTGCATTTCGGCGTAGGCATCGTAGTTTTGCAGTTCTTTTGTGCCTTTGTAGTTCCACGCATCGGGTACAATGCCGCTCACATTCATAAAAACTTTCACGCCTTTTGCATTGAAATACCTGAACGTTTCCCAAGCATTGGTAAATCTTTTGCTGGTATAAACTTCCTTCAAATATTCATCAGACCATTTGCCGTTGGCGTTCATTTTGGCGGGGTCGAGCCATGCGCTATTTCCGTAACAATCTAAGCGAATAACGCTACTGCCCAGTTCGTCGATGAGTAAGTCAATGGCCTTTTTTAGATTGCCATCTCGCCATTGGTCGGGATTTACGTTTGTGCCAAAGCCGTCCATTACTTGCAACGTTTTTGCGGCATCTACTACGGCATATTTTTGAATGGTTTTGGTATTTTTATTGGATTCACCGCCCGTTTGGCACGAAAATACAATCAGAGCCAACAATAAAGCTAAATAAGAGCTTATTTTTTTCATTTGAAATGAGGTTTTTGGGGGTTATTATTTTACAAACTTTCTACGGCCTCGACGAGCGACCAATGTTTTGCCACGCCAACTTTTACTGGTGCCTAAGTTGCTGCAAAAAAAAATCGGTCGTAGATTTAGAAAGCTGCTCTAAAACTACGACCGAATTTTTAATAAAAATAATAAAGGTAACTTCTAAACCGCGTCAGAAGTCAATTTTGCGCCCAAATACTCGCGGTTGAGGCGAGCGATGTGTTCGAGCGAAATTGATTTGGGGCATTCTGCCGAGCAAGCGCCCGTGTTGGTACAAGCCCCAAAACCTTCGGCATCCATTTGTGCCACCATGCGCTCGGCGCGCATTTTACGTTCGGGTTGGCCTTGTGGCAAAAGCGACAATTGCGACACCTTGGCCGAGACAAACAACATGGCCGAGGCGTTTTTGCAAGCGGCCACGCACGCCCCGCAACCAATACAAGCCGCTGCCGAGAAAGCCTCGTCGGCGGCTATTTTTGAAATGGGCAAGCTGTTGGCATCGCGGGCGTTGCCTGTGTTGATAGACACGTAGCCACCAGCCGACATGATGCGGTCGAAGGCCGAACGATTGACGGCCAAGTCTTTCACTATTGGAAATGCCTGCGCCCGCCAGGGTTCTACCACGATGGTGTCGCCGTCTTTGAAAGAGCGCATGTGCAACTGGCAAGTGGTTACGCCTTTGATGGGGCCGTGTGGTTCGCCGTTGATGTACATGCTGCACATTCCACAAATACCCTCGCGGCAGTCGTGGTCAAAAGCGACGGGTTCTTTGTTTTCAGAAATGAGCCGCTCGTTGAGTACGTCAAACATTTCTAAGAATGACATGTCTTCGGAAATACCCGAAACGGCGTAGGTTTCGAGTTTTCCTTTGGTTTTGCTATTTTTTTGCCGCCACACTTTGAGCGTCAAGTTCATATTTCCTTCCATTGTATTGATTTGAAAATTTGAAAATTTGTTAATTTGAAAATAGCTACGCGATTGTTGTGTATTAATTTAAAAATTAAGCTTTGAACAAATCACGCACTGTTCACTAACGTTTTGATGTACCGATGATTTTGTTTAAGATGTTCATAACCTGCTGCACTTCGCTCAATAAAAGAGTACAGTCTGGGTAATTTGTAGAAAGCTGACAAAGTGTGAGCCAATATTGTGTTTCATCGGCTTCTTTGGCTGCAATTTTCATCTTGTGTATAAAATCAGCCTTACTTTCTGCATTTTGGGCTTCCCGTACATTTGCCCCGATTGATGTTCCTGATTTTAGCAATTGCCGAGCCACAACAAATTTACGACTGCTTTCAAGAATCTCACAAAAAGAAATAATTTCTAACGAAAACTGAAGCGTTCTGTTTACAATTATATTTTCTTTATCATCTCTCACTTTTCTAATTTGAAAATTGGATAATTTGAAAATTGGATAATTTGAAAATTGGATAGGTTATTAATTTTCAAATTACCTCATTTTCAAATTATCCCTACTTATAACTCCGTTGTGCTATTTTGATGTTGTCATCTCTCACTTTTCTAATTTGAAAATTATCGTAATTTGATAATTTGATAGGTTATTAATTTTCAAATTACCTCATTTTCAAATTTTCAAATTATCCCTACTTATAACTCCGTTGTGCTATTTTGATGTTGTCATAAACCAAATCTTCTTTGTGCAGGCCCCAGTTGCTTTCGCCTTGGTGTTCCCACGCCGACACGTACATGAAGTTTTCGTCGTCGCGCAGGGCTTCGCCTTCGGGGGTTTGGTACTCCTCGCGGAAGTGGCCACCGCACGATTCTTCGCGTTGGAGCGCGTCCACACACATTAGTTCGCCAAGTTCAATAAAGTCGGCTACGCGGTTGGCCTTGTCGAGTTCGGGGTTAAAACCGTCGGCATCGCCCAGCACGCGTACGTCGCTCCAAAACTCTTTTTTCAAGGCTTGAATATCGGCAATGGCTTGTTTTAAACCTTTTGCGCTGCGAGCCATCCCACATTCTTCCCACATAATTTTGCCCAAACGCTTATGAAATGCCTCTGGCGAGATGGTGCCTTTGATGTTCAATATTTTTTCTGAACGTATTTTGGCGGCTTTCTCTGATTCTACAAAAGCTTCGTGGTCGGTTGAGATGGGTTTGGTCGCAATTTCTTTTGACAAATACGACCCAATGGTGTAAGGTATCACAAAATAGCCGTCGGCCAAACCCTGCATCAACGCGCTGGCTCCCAGTCGGTTGGCACCGTGGTCTGAGAAGTTGGCTTCGCCCAATGCGTACAAACCTGGTACGGTGGTCATCAAGTTATAGTCCACCCATAGGCCGCCCATGGTATAATGCACCGCAGGATAAATGCGCATCGGCACTTCGTAGGGGTCTTCGCCTGTTATTTGCTTGTACATATCAAACAAATTGCCGTATTCTTCTTTTACGGCATCTTTGCCCAAGCGCACCAGCGTGGCATCGTCGGGGTTTTCGATGCCTTGTTTAGAAGCTTCGGCGCGTCCGTATTTATTCATTAAGTTTGACCGAAAATCCAAGTAAACGGCCATTTTGGTAGCTCCTACGCCGTAGCCTGCGTCGCAACGCTCTTTGGCGGCGCGGCTGGCTATGTCGCGCGGCACTAAGTTGCCGAATGCTGGATAGCGACGCTCCAAGTAATAGTCGCGTTCTTCTTCGGGAATATAGTTGGCGGGGCGGTCATCCCCTTTTTTCTTGGGTACCCAAATACGCCCGTCGTTGCGCAATGACTCAGACATCAGCGTGAGCTTCGACTGGTGGTCGCCCGAAACAGGAATACAAGTGGGGTGAATTTGCGTAAAACAAGGGTTGCCAAAGAACGCGCCTTTTTTGTGGGCTTTCCAAGTGGCGGTTACGTTGCTACCCATGGCGTTGGTAGAAAGATAAAACACGTTGCCATAGCCACCCGAACACAACAGCACAGCGTGCCCAAAGTGCCTTTCAAACTCGCCCGTTACCAAGTTTTTGGCAATGATACCACGGCATTTATCATCAATCACTACCACGTCGAGCATTTCGTGGCGCGTAAACATCTGCACGTTGCCTAAGCCTATTTGGCGTTGCAACGAAGAATACGCCCCCAGCAGCAACTGCTGCCCCGTTTGGCCAGCGGCGTAGAAGGTACGTTTTACTTGCGTACCACCAAACGAGCGGTTGCGCAGCAAGCCGCCGTACTCGCGGGCAAAAGGAACGCCTTGTGCTACGCATTGGTCAATGATACTGGTAGATACCTCGGCCAAACGGTGTACGTTGGCTTCGCGGGCGCGGTAGTCGCCACCTTTGATGGTGTCATAAAACAAACGATAGGTGCTGTCGCCGTCGTTTTGGTAGTTTTTGGCGGCGTTTATGCCACCTTGTGCCGCAATAGAGTGGGCGCGGCGCGGCGAGTCTTGAAAACAAAACGCTTTGACCTTGTAGCCCATTTCGGCCAGGGTGGCGGCAGCCGAAGCACCTGCCAAGCCCGTTCCGACCACAATTATTTCCAAGTTGCGCTTGTTGGCAGGATTGACCAACGGAATTGTGGAGCGATATTGGGTCCATTTCGTGTCCAATTGCCCACTCGGGATTTTGGCGTCTAATTTGGGTGATGTTGCCATTTTATATGTTTGAAGTTTGAAGTTTGAAGTTTGTTCGGGTTTGAAGTTTGAAGTTTGTAGTTTTTAAATCTCAAACTACGAACTGTTGACTATCGACTATGGACTATCGACTATAAACTTTTAAGAAAAAACACAATTGGCATGAGTACAAAACCAATTGGGACTAAAATACCAAATACGCCGACACCCAAAAAGTTAAGAATCGGGTTGTATTTAGTGTGGTTGATGCCCAACGTTTGGAAAGCACTTTTGAAACCGTGTACCAAGTGAAACGACACCGAAAACATGGCCAATACGTAAAATATAACCAATATCGGGTTTTTGAATGCTTCTACTACGCTGCGGTACAAGTCTTTGACAATAACAACGCGCGTGTTGCTTTCTTCGCGCATGAACTCTTCCATTTTGCCTTTTATTTCGGGGCCTTCGTAGGCTTTGGCGGTGGTCTCGCCTGTGGTTAGGCTGGTTTCGTATTGGGTGTAAGGCGTGTAGCCAAATTTATAATCGAACCAAAAATTGGACATGTGAACCACAATAAAAACCAACAGCACCGTACCAAGCACGGCCATGTTGCGCGAAAACCAAGAACTATTGGCCGAGCCTTTTTCTACGGCGTATCTTTGTGCGCCACGGGCTTTGTAATTTTGAAAGGCCAAGTATAAGCCTTCAAAAGCGTGAATCAGAATGAGCGCGTAGAGACCGTAAGAAACCGTTTTGATGAGTGGGTTGGTGGTCATAAAAACGGCGTACGTATTAAATGCCATTCCATTGTCTGAGTTGAAGACTTGCAGGTTGCCAACCAAGTGTACAATTAAAAACGTACACAAAAATAGGCCGCTGAGAGCCATTACCAACTTTTTACCAATTGAACTTGTTAGTGTTTGGGTTATCCAAGACATAGTTACTGATTTTAAATGAAAACGAGAACGTATATTATTTTTTGATGGCCAAAAGTAGATGCCAGACCGTTTAGAAACAATCTAAAATCGTTTTTTTTTACGTTTTTGACCAACTCATTTTATCGCACTCTTTTTTTAACAGATTGTTCAGAAATTTTGTTTTTAATTAGACCACAAAAAATACCGTTATTGCAAACCAAAATTAGCCACTGAGCCGTGCATTATTTTACCATTCATTTACGTTTCTAAAACAGCATGAGTCAATCATTTCTTCGTATCTTAATCAACATGAGGCATTTAACTACTTTTTTGCTGCTTTTTACCCTTGGTTTGATGTCCAGCACGTCGCTTTGGGCTACGCACATTCGAGCGGGCGAGATTACGGCGCGGCGTATTTCCAGCACGGCCTTGACCTACGAGATTGTCTTGACCACCTATTATGACGAAATTGGGGGGCAGACAGCCAGTGGAGGAGCCACCCAGGTTATGTTTTGTATTAAACCGTTTGGCGCATTGACTGGTACGCGTGTAATGGTGGACCGCGAAGTACCTCGACGTTTGATTAATCCCGCTACGACAAGGAACGTCTATCGCACTACTTTTACTTTTTCTTCGCCGGGGCGTTTTAATATCTCGGTGGGCATCGAAAACAGAAATGACAATGTGATTAATATCAATGGTGGGAATTCTATCAATACGCCTTTTTACGTTGAAACCATTTTGGAAATCAACGCTTCGTTGGGCCTTAATCGTACGCCCGTAATGCTCAACCCACCGCTCGACTCGGCGCGGATAGGCCAGAAGTTTTGCCACAATCCCGCCGCTTTCGATGCCGACGGCGATAGTTTGGCTTACCGCATGACCATTCCCAAAGAGGGCAAAGCGGGTACGTGCATGGGCGCTAATGTCAATTACCGAGACCCCGCGCTGGGCATCAGAGCCGATGCGCAAAACGAAGCCAAAAATGGTTTGGCTACGCTCACCATTGATGCCAAAGGCAATTTGTGCTGGGACGCGCCCGCCGTGGCAGGTCAATACAACATTGCTTTTATTATTGAAGAATGGCGCGACGGCGTAAAAATTGGGGAAATTGTGCGCGATATGCAGATTTTTGTAACCGATTCGCCCAACAAACGCCCGCTCATTGACCCGCTCCGAGATGTGTGCGTAGAGGCAGGAGCGACTGTAAATCAAACCATCAGAGCCACCGACCCCGACGGTCATCGGCTCATTTTGACCGCTTTTGGGGGTGTTTTCAACCGCGATGCCGACGGCGTTACAATTCTTGATTTGATAGCACCTCAAACGGCTACTTTTACGCCCACCACCGTCCAAACCACGCCCGCTACGGGGCAGTTTAGGTGGATAACCAACTGCAACCACGTCCGCGACCAGCCTTACGATGTATTGTTTAAAGTAGAAGATTTTCCTGGTCGCAACAACACCCAACTGGCCTCTTTTGCCACGTTTGCCATCAAAGTAGCCGCCCCCAAACCGCGCGGGCTTACGGCCACGCCTTCTGGCATGCAAGGGTTTGTGCTTAATTGGACTGCCTATACCTGCGGTAGTACGGGCGCGCAGATGATTATTTACCGCAAAGAAGGCTGTTCGGCGGCTACCTACGACCCTTGCCAGCCAGCGGCCAGCAACCCCGCCGCCCTGGGCTACGTGGAGATAGGGCGCGTACCCATTACCACCACCACATTTTTGGACAACAACCGGGGCTTGGGCTTGCGGCGCGGCGTGCAATACAGCTACCGTATTCAAGTGCTGTTTCCGTTGCCACAGGGCGGCAACAGCGTGTTGTCTGACGAGCGGTGCGCAGATTTACCCAACCAAATGCCCGTTTTGACCAACGTAACCATAGATTCTACCAGCACTACGCGCGGCGTTGTTACGGTAAAATGGACGCGCCCACCCTTTGCAGCGGGCGAGTTGTCGGGGCCGTATCAGTACCGTTTGTTTCGGGCGGTGGGTTTGAATGGTACTAATTTTGCCCAAGTAACATTGATCAACACCACGTTGGCAGTGAATACCGACACAATTTTTGTGGACCGCAACTTGAACACCACCGACAACGCTTATCGCTACCGATTGGAATTTTATTATACCCTCAATGGCACGCTCACGCGCCTCGACCAAACCGAACCTGCCAGCAGCGTGCGTTTGGCTACGGTCAATACCACGCAGGGCATTCGCCTCAATTGGCAAGCCGTAGTGCCCTGGCGCAACGAAAACCAGCGGCACCGCGTATATCGAGAAAACCGCAATCGCCGTGGTACTTTCAACCAAATAGCCGATGTATCGGTGCAGAGTGCGGCTACTTTTACCTACGTGGACGATGGCACCGACCGATTCTTGGCCGACGGCAACGCGACCATCAAACTTACCGTGGACTCCACTTATTGCTACCGCGTCGAAACCGTTGGTGGCTACGACAGTCAGCGAATTCGAGTGGGGCAGTTGTTTAACTTATCACAAATAATATGCGCCACCGTAGCCGACAGCACCAAGCCTTGCCCGCCCAATTTGCGGCTGGATTCGCTCAACTGCGCCACGCTCGACGGCAATAACTGTCCTGAAAAAGGCGAAAATAACCTCAATTGGACCAATCCACGCCTAAACGCCCAAAATACAGAGTGCGCTGTTCCAGTTTCTTTCAATGTGTATTTTGCGCGTTATCCCGACGAGGCTTTCACCAAAATCGGTAGCGTTAATGCGCCCATCTCCAATTTTAAGCATAGCAACTTAGACTCGTACGCGGGGTGCTATTACGTAACGGCCATCAGTAGATTTGGCAGCGAAAGTGCGCGTAGCAACGTAGTTTGCAACGACAACTGCGCCTTGTATAAGTTGCCCAACGTATTTACGCCCAACAACGACGGCAAGAACGACACCTTTCGGCCATCTACTTGTCCCATTTTTATTGAGTCGGTGAAGTGTGAAATTGTTAATCGTTGGGGAACAAAAGTATTTGAAACCACCAACCCCATCATAGATTGGGACGGAAAAACGGCGGACGGGAAAGATTTGCCGTCGGGAACGTACTTGTATTACGTTACGGTTACTTTCAAAAGCCTGCAACGAGAGCCGCCCACCACCAGTTTCAAAGGCTGGGTGCAGTTGATAAGGTGAAAGGTGTAAAAGGTGAAAGGTAAAAGGTGTGAAAGGTGTAAAAGGTGTAAGAAGGTCGTAGGTTTGTGTTAACAAAATAAAATTTGGCAAAAAGAGCATACCGTTAAGAAGCTGGTAGTAAAATACCGAAAACATGGAGGTACTCT
>REAB01000127.1 GCA_004293645.1 Cytophagia bacterium
TCGGTCAGTTTTTCAAATTGTACAGTCATATTCTTGTCGTTTGGTTGCAACAAAAATAGACACGATTCTCAATATTTTAAATTCCCCAACAAGTTCTAAGCTGTTGTCAGGGAACGCTGACGATGCGCTCAAAAGCCCCAATTCCGTGCTTTTGAGTGAAAAAACAGCCCAAAGGATATTTGGCGACAAAAACCCGTTGGGCCTCCCGCTGGTACTGGAAGATTTGGGGACTTTTACGATAGCGGGCATTATTCAAACGCCACCTTTGGCCACGCATTTGCCCGTTGAAGTGCTATTGTCGCTGACGGCGGCGGAGAGTTTAGAGAAAAAAGGCGCGATAAACAAGTACTCACAAAACTGGGAAGAATATAAAACTACGGCGGTTTACGCGTTGCTCAATGCCTCCACTTCTGCCCCACAATTGAACCAAACGCTCAACGGACTGACCCGTAAATTTGAGAAAACGACCTTGGAATTTTCGGCGCAGCCCATCGAAGAAATTACGCCCCAGAACCCTGACATCGAAAACGATATGCACGCAGGTACGAGCTGGTCGGAAATACTGACAAATCTTTTTTTGATGGCTGCCCTTACTGTTTTAGCGGCTTTCAACTACACCAGTTTATCGTTGGCGCGGGCGTTGGCACGTTCGCGCGAGGTGGGCATTCGCAAGGCATCGGGCGCGGTGCGTGGCCAAATCATCAAGCAATTCTTGACCGAGTCGGTCATCGTTGCCTTGTTTTCGTTGCTGCTTGCTTTTCCTTTGGTCGAAATATTATACTGGATAAATCCATCAATGGTTGATACTGGTTACAACTTTGATGGCTATTTGGTGTTGAGCTTGTTGGTTTATATCATTTTGACGGGTGTGGTAGCGGGGGCTGTTCCTGCGTGGCTGTTGTCGTCGTTTCAGCCCGTGCAGGTATTGCGTAAAGTACAGAATATGAGTTTATTGCGCGGCGTGAAAATCTATAAGTTTTTAATTGTGGTGCAGTTTGCCGTTACGACCGTGCTCATGGTGTTTTTTGTGGTATTGCGCGACATGGACAGCAACGTAAAAACCCGTTTGGCAACTGCTTTGCCCAACCATATTTTGATTATGGATTTGAAAGGCCAACCTTATGAAACGCTCAAAACACAAATTGAACAACTCAGCCAAGTGGAGCGTGTGTCGGCTACAAATTGGCTTCCCGTACAACTTCCCAGCACTTCTTGTTCTCTCAAAACAGCCAATCAAACCCACGTATTGCGTTACGTGAGCATTGACCATACTACCCTCGAAATAACCAATATTCGACTATTGGCGGGGCGTAATTTTTCAAAAAATATCCCCAAAAACAATGAAGAATTTGTGTTGATGAACGAAGCCGCAGCCAAGCTAATCTCCTCAAAATCAACAGATGTAGTGGATAAAATTGTGGCAATTGATTCATCAAATGTTCAAATAATCGGCATTTTGCCCGATGTGGCCATGCAAGAACTAAGGTCGATTCCTTGCATTTTCAGGTATTTACCCAAAGAATTTAGTGAGATAGCCATCCAAATAAAACCCAACACTGAGCAAGCTGTAATAGCTGCTTGTCAGAAAATTTGGCGCAACAATATTTCAGATAAAACCCTCAATCTGTATAACTATAAACAGGCCATTAGCCGAGATTATGCAACTAATTCTATTCAAAATCTTTTGGGGTTTTTCTGCGGCTTGGTCATGCTCATTGCGTGTCTGGGTATTTTAGGCGTTGCCTCCTACGCCGTAGAGGTTCGCACCAAAGAGGTAGGAATTAGGAAAGCATTAGGGGCTAACAATGGACAGTTGGTCTGGACAATTTCCAAAGATTTCGGTAAACTGTTGCTCTGGTCGGGTGGTTTTGGCGTACCTGCGGGGTGGCTTTTCGGCACACTCATGCGAAATAAAATGGGCAATGCCGTAGATGTAGGGCCTTACAATTTGCTACTGGGCTTTGGTTTGGTATTTTTGGTAGGCGTATTCACTGTTTTATCGCAAACACTACGAGCGAGCCAAATCAATCCCGCTGAAGTATTGAAAGGCGATTGAGAAGATTCAAACACATCACTTGTTTCAAACTATTTAAAATCGCCTCAAAATTTTGTAAAATATCAAAAAAACGGATAGGTACGCATTTTTTTGTTTCTTTGTATTCAGTCAAACCAAATAAAAAATGTACCCCGAACGCATCGAAATACCGCACGATATTCTTTGGAAAAGTCTTTTGGAAGACATCTTCCCTGAGTTTCTACGCTATTTTATTCCAGAATCTGACACCCTTTTTGATTTTTCGTTGGGTATCTCTTTTTTGGACAAAGAATTAGAACAACTCTTCCCCGAAAGCGAAACGCCCAACCGCCGAGCCGACAAGTTGGCAAAAGTGTATCTGAAAGATGGGACAGAACAGTGGATTTTGGTTCACGTGGAGGTGCAAGGCTACGAAGATAAGGTATTTGGGGAGCGAATGTTTCAATATTTCTATCGCATCAGAGACCGTTATAATCAGTCTGTAATGGCGTTTGCAGTGCTGACAGATGCCAACAAAAACTACCGTCCAAAAGAATATCGCTACCGTTTCTTTGATACCGAAGTGATTTACAGATACCATTTTTTGAAACTTATTGACTACAAGCCATCTGATTTTCAAGCCAATAACAATTTGTTTGCCATTGCCTTAGAAACAGCTTGGTATGGTTTGAAGAAAAATACGCTGGGAGACGATAAACTGTATCGCCTCAAATTTGATTTATGCCGACGGATATTACAACGGGGCTACACATTTCAAGATTTTGTTAAACTTTTCAATTTTATCAAATTTTACGTGTCTTTTGGTGATCAAAAACTATTTGCTAAATTTGAAGATGAAATTCGCACAGAATCTAACCAACCAAAAACGAACATGGGCATCGTAGAAGCAGTAGAAACCTACATTAAGCAAAAAGCGGAAGAAATTGGAATGCAGCGCGGCTTAGAAAAGGGAATGGAAAAGGGAATGGAAAAGGGAATGGAAAAGGGAATGGAAAAGGGAATGAGTGAAGGAGAACTCAAAAAAGCTAAGATTGCGATTCCAAAGTTATTTGTGCGTGGAATGTCAGTCGAAGATATTGCTGACGCATTGGAGGTGTCGGTTGAGTTAGTTCGCCAAACACTGAAAGCAAACGAACTGAATTGACTCACCTTATAATCTGACGGAAATTAGCAAAGCAGAAAACTGTCCGAGAACGTACAATTGGTGTACGATTTCGGACAGTTTTTGTGTTTAAATTATTTTAACTAATTGAAAAACAGATAGTTATTTTTTCGGCATCGGCACGTCATTTGAGCAATTGGTTTTGTATTTATCCTAATTTGACAACCATGCTCCGCAACTACCTCAAAATCGCCTTCCGCAACTTGTGGAAAAACAAAACTTACGCCAGCATCAACATCTTGGGCTTGGCAGTGGCCTTTGCATCGGCACTGCTGCTATTTTTGACAGCGCACTTCGAGCTGTCGTTCGATAGTTTTCAGGAAAATAAAGACCATATTTTTAAAGTCTATCGTAAGGTCATTGGGCCAGAGAAGGTGGAACTTGGCCCAGCTCTACCTGAGCCTTTTTTGCCTTCATTGCGCGCTGATTTTGGGGCTGAAATAAAACACGCTACCCGCATTAAAGACGGCAAAGCCCAGATTGTGATGGGCGATAAAACCATTGACGAAAGCGTGAACTACGTAGATACCGATTTCTTGAAAATGTTTTCGTTTAAAATGCTGAAAGGCAACCGCAACACCGCTCTCAACGACCTGCGAAGCGTGGTGTTGAACCAAACCATTGCCGAAAAAGTATTTGGAAACCAAGACCCCATTGGCAAAACACTGAACTTAAATCTTGGCGGCCAAACGCAGGGCTTTGTGGTGGCGGGCGTTACCGAAAAAAGCCCCGACAACTCAACCATCGAAAACGCCATTATGCTGCGTTTTGAAAGCGACCCCGAATACCAAGGAATGAAAGGCCGCTGGGAAGCCCTATACCACGAAGTTTACCTGCAACTCGCTGATAAAGTGAGCAGTACAGACTTTGAGAAACGCTTAAAAACCTTTGTAGCCAAGTATTACGCCAAAGACATCAGCCAGCTGAAAAGTGAAGGGGCCAAGCCCGACGAACGCGGCGAGGTGATTAGTGCGCGGCTTTTACCGCTTTTAGAAGAACATTTTACTGAGAAAATTGGCAAGCAAGCCATCAATAAAACATATCCCATTATTTTGCTCATTATTTGCGGATTTGTGCTGCTCATTGCCTGCATCAATTTCATTAACCTCTCTATTGCCCGCTCGCTTGCCCGTGCCAAAGAAGTGGGTATGCGCAAGGCCTTGGGTGCCCTGAAAGCCCAAGTAATTGGGCAGTTTTGGGGCGAGGCTTTGCTTATTTGCTTGGTGGCATTTGTACTCGGCTGTGCGGTGGCGGCGTTAGCGATGCCGCAATATAACGCGCTGTTTAAGAGTCAGTTGTCGTTTAGTTATTTTAAAAACCCCATTGTTATTACGGCTTTGCTTTTGGCTTTTTTGGTCATTACGCTCGTGGCGGGCGGTTACCCAGCTTGGTTGGTGGCGCGGTTCAATACCGTAGAGGTGCTGAAAGGAAAAGTCAAAAGCAGTAGTCGTTCGGGCGGTGTTCGCAACGCGCTTATTGTGGTTCAGTTTTCGATTGCGTCGCTGCTCATTATCGGCACGTTGGTGGTCTGGAACCAGATTCAGTTTATGCGGGCCAAGCCGCTGGGTTTCAACGAGGCGCAGGTGGTGAGTATTCCCGTCAATGGCGAAGTAGCAGGCGAGCGAATGCTGGAAATGATGCGCAACAAATTGGCCAATCAGCCTGCTATTTTGAGCCTCACGGGTGCCGACAATAACTTGGGACGTGGGAAAGACGGCTCAGGCTACAAATCGGTTTTTGGATTTTTGATGAATGGAAAAAATTATTCTACCAACGGCCTGAACGTGGACTACGACTACGTCAAAACGCTGGATATGAAACTCTTGCAAGGGCGCGATTTTTCAAAAGCATATCCATCAGACAAACAAAACGGTTGCATTATCAACGAAACAATGGCCAAACAATTGGGTTTTAAGAACCCAATTGGCCAACAAATTCCGTTGGACTCGAACAAAACCATTGTGGGCGTGGTGGCCGATTACCACTTTGAATCGCTAAAAAATAAAATTGAGTCCATGACTTTTTTCTTGCAAAACGATTTTGGAATCCACTACATTTTTGTAAAAGTCGCGCCAACCAATACTGTCGAAACGATGGCATTGTTGGAAAAAACGGTAAAGGAAATTTCTCCCAAATCGCAGTTTTTGGGGTCGTTTTTGGACGAAAATACCAACAATCTATACCGCCGCGAAGAGCGAATTGCTAAGATTTTTATGAGTGCCGCCACATTGGCCATTTTGCTGTCGTGCCTGGGTTTGTTTGCCATTTCGCTGATGATGATGCAGCAACGTACCAAAGAAATCGGCATCCGCAAAGTGCTGGGTGCAACGGTAGGCAGCGTGGTGCTGTTGTTGTCCAAAGATTTTCTAAAACTCGTCTTCGTAGCCCTCGTCATTGCCAGCCCCGTGGCTTGGTATTTGATGGACAAATGGCTGGCCGACTTTGCCTATCGTACCGAAATCAGTTGGTTGGTTTTTGCAGCGGCGGGCGCGTTGGCCCTAACGGTTGGTTTTCAGGCCATCAAAGCGGCTTTGATGAACCCTGTGCAGAGTTTGAAAACAGAGTAAAATTTAGGCGAAAACCTTTTGTAGGTCTATTTCGATGTTCATTACCGCATCTTTTACTATTTCTTTGTCGTGAAAAAAAGCGTAGGTAAAGGGATTATCATAAACCAAAATGGCGCGTAGTTCGGGAACAACCACCCAGCATGATTTTACCCCGAAATAAAAATAGGGTTCGAGTTTATCAACCATGTCTTTGGTGCTTTGGGAAGGCGACTGGATTTCGATGGTCAATAACGGTGCATCAATACGACGAGTGGGGTTGTTTTTAAAATCTAATTCGCCAGCAGGGTATAGCACTAAATCGGGTGTGCTACCATCGGGCTTTGTGGCTAAGGTTACTTCACTGGCAATGCGAAATTGATTGGGATAGTTGACAGCTATTTGAATGGTAAGATTAGCTTGAATAGCTCCGTGAACAAGTGTTGGCATAGGTTTGTGTCTTTCAAGTTCGTATTGAGAAAGCCCAGGGCTTTCCACTACGGTTTCAGTTACTAATTCCATCGTTTTCTTTATTTTTTTAACAAATATAACCAAAAAACGAAGTTATGATACGCAACTACCTCAAAATCGCCCTCAGAAACCTCGTCAAAAACAAGGTTTACAGTTTTATAAATATTGCTGGGCTGGCAGTAGGCTTGTCTGTTTGTACGCTCATTTTGCTGTTCGTATCGCATGAGCATAGCTATGACCGCTTTCATAAAGAGGCAGACCGCATTTATTGGGTCAGTGCTTTATTTAAATACGGTGACCAAGAAATCAATACACCAGCCATGTCGGCGCGGCTGGGACCTGCCATAAAAGAGAGCGTAGCTGGCGTTGAAGAAGTAGTACGAATTTCCAATGTGGGGTCGGTTATTGTTCGTAGCGACTACGCCCACATCGGGTCAGAGGCAAATTTTTTACTCGTCGACCGCGCGTTTTTTGAAGTGTTCGACTTCCCGTTTTTGAAAGGTAATCCAAAAAATGCCATTGCTCAGCCTATGCAGGTAGCCATTTCGGAGCGAATGTCCACTAAGTATTTTGGTACGCAAAACCCTATTGGACAGACAATTAATTATAACACAAAGTTGTTTTTTACCGTAACTGGCGTAATTGCCAACCCACGCTCTAATTCCAGTTTACAGCCTGATTTTGTAGCCAATATTGAAAGCTTGCGCCAAACTGAAAAGCTATCACCTTGGTATGACCCATCTGAAAACCCCAGCGAACTGGACAATCAATTAGTGCAGTTGGGGTCTTTCAAAACGTATTTTAAGATTAAAAATCAAAGTGTTGCCAGTGCTATTCCTGCCCAAATAAAAGCACTCATAGCCAAGCAAAATAAGGAGAAAACAGCAGTAAGCACCAATCAATTTTTTGTTCATTCGTTGGTAGGTAGCCACCTCGACAGTGGTAGTTACACCGACAATGCCCGTTTGGTGTCGGTTTTTGGTTGGGTGGCATTGCTCGTTTTAGTGTTGGCGTTGGTCAATTACATGAGTATCACCACTGCCCGTGCCACGCTCCGTGCCAAAGAAGTTGGTATCAGGAAAGCGGCGGGCGCAAGTCGAGGAAGCCTTATTAAGCAGTTTTATTTTGAGTCTTCGTTTATCACTTTGTTGGCTTTTGGCTGTTCTATGTTGCTTTTTCAAACCTTTCAAAGTGCTTTTCTGAATTTATTGAATCTCAAAATGGACAATTCGTTTGTCAGTTCTGCGCCATTTTTGGGCGCAGTTGCTTTGGTATTGCTGTTGTGTGTGGTGCTGTCGGGGAGTTATCCTGCCCTGATGTTGTCGGCGTTTCGGCCTATTGAGGTATTGAAAGGTCGTTTAGGGCTTAAATCGGGTGGAGTGGGGCTTCGCAAGGGCTTTGCCGTGTTTCAATTTGGGGTGTCTATTGCATTGGTCTGTTGCAGCATCATTATTCAGCAACAACTTCATTTTTTCCAAAACAAAGATACAGGTTTGCAAAAAGAGCAAGTAATTGGCATTGGCTTTGGCGGCGGTATGGCCAAAAACATTGGACCATTTCAAGAAGGTATTAAGCAACTCACGGGTGCAGTCGAACTGCCAATGAGTAGTTTTGGGGTTTTTAAAGATGGCTATAATGCTTTTTTTACCAAATCGCCCATCAACAATAAGGAAGTGTCGCTAATGATAATGAACATTAACAGCGCTTTCTTAAACTTCTTTGGTTTTCAATGGCAGCAAAAGCCCGATGACCTCAGCCGATTGGGGGCTAAAAATACGATACTTGTTAATGAAGTGGCCGCCGAACAACTGGGACTCAACGCCAAAAATAAGGGTACTAAATTTAAACTGGGTTCTGAAAAATTTGAAAGCATTGGTGTATTGAAAAACGTACATTTGAGCAGCTTGCACGCCAAAGTGATGCCGCTCGCCCTTCTTGCTTCTAAAAATATCACCACCGAAAATGCCGGAAATGGAGGCTATTTTTACGTGCGACTTTCTGCTACCCAAAACATCAAAGCCACGATCGACCGCATTGCGGCCTTGCATAAAAACCTAAACCCCGAAGCACCTTTCAATTATTATTTCTTAGACGAAGCCTTTGCTGCCAACTACCAAACCGAACAGCGTTTGAGTAAAATGTTTTATATTTTTACAGCCTTGGCTATTTTTATTGCCTGCTTGGGCTTGTTTGGATTAGCCACGTTCACGGTAGAGCAGCGCACCAAAGAAATAGGTATCCGCAAAGTGCTGGGCGCGAGCGTGGCGGGTATTACAGGTTTGCTGTCGAAAGATTTCTTGAAACTGGTTCTGGTAGCCCTCGTCATCGGCAGCCCCGTGGCTTGGTATTTGATGGACAAATGGCTGGCCGACTTTGCCTATCGTACCGAAATCAGTTGGTTGGTTTTTGCAGCGGCGGGCGCGTTGGCGAGTGAAATGTTGGTCGTCAATGCCTTCACTGACGACACCCGCCAGTTTCTATGATCTCCCAAATAATACGCAAAATTTGGCCATTTGGCAGAGTTTTGCGTATTTGCATGAGCCTAAATTAAAAAACCAACAACACATGAAATTAAGCATTACCACCAAAATCCTAATTGGCTTTATATTGGGGGTTGTCATTGGACAAATTTTGCACACCACCATGACACCCGAAGCAGCCGCAGGAGTGGCCAAAAATTTCCAGATTGTCAGTAAAATTTTCTTAAAACTAATCAAAATGATTGTGGGGCCGCTCGTATTTTGTACGTTGGCGGTGGGTATTGCCAAGCTGGGAGATTTTAAGGTAGTGGGCCGAATTGGCATCAAAACCTTGCTTTATTTTTATTTTGCCACCATTTTGTCGCTGCTCACGGGCTTGATTGTGGTCAATTTGACCCGCCCAGGCGAAGTGCAACAGTGGCCGCGCCCCGCTGCTGGGGCCGACGTAGGCGTGGCGGGCAAGTCTATGAAAAGTATCGAAGAGTTTATTTTACACATTTTTCCCGATAGTTTCTTCATGGCGTTGGCCGAAAATGAAGTACTCCAGATTGTGATTTTTTCGCTCTTTTTTGGCGTGGCACTCGGTGCCGTTGGCGAGTCGGGCAAAAAAATAGTCAATGTGCTACACGACCTTTCAGATGTAGTTTTTAAAATTGTGGGTTACATCATGCAGTTGGCCCCCTTTGCGGTGTTGGGTGCTATGACGGGCATCGTGGCTTTAAAAGGACTCGGCATCTTAATTTCTTACGCTTATTTGATGCTTTGTTTCTTTGGCGGCTTGCTGTTTTTTGTGTTTGTTATTTTGTGGGGCATTTGTTTGTTTATGAAAATTCCTTACTTGAAACTTCTGGCGCACGTCAAAGATGCCGTTTTCTTGTCGTTCAGCACGGCCAGTTCGGAGGCATCGTTCCCGCAGCAAATTGTGGCCTTAGAAAAATTTGGTTGCAGCCAGCGCATCATTGGTTTTGTGTTGCCGCTCGGCTACTCTTTCAACCTCGACGGCTCCATGATGTACATGACATTTGCCACTGGTTTTATTGCCCAAGCCTACGGCGTAACGCTTACCATTGAGCAGCAAATAGCCATGCTTCTTACGCTCATGATTACCTCCAAAGGCATTGCGGGCGTGCCACGGGCCAGTTTGGTTATCATTGCGGGTACGCTTACGCAGTTTGGGTTGCCCGTTGAGGGCTTGGCCTTGATTTTGGGCATTGACCCATTTTTGGACATGGGCCGCTCTGCCACCTCTGTAATTGGCAACGCCGTGGCCACGGCGGTGGTTTCAAAAATGGAAGGCGAATATACGGGGACTTAAAAATGAATGTTGAGCCCTCACGTTGATAATGCCACTTGTATGCTTTAATTTGTTCTAATTTTTAACTTAAACCCTTCTTCTTAATTATGAAAGAAAAACTAATTCTCGAAAACGAAATTGGCAATGTGTTTAAAAACTTCCCCGTTTTTCCCGACAATGTCAAAGAAATTCTGGTTAAAATTGCCCCTTTTCTGGCAATGGTGGGTGTTCTTTTTGGCGGGTTAGCCCTTTTGGCAGTAGCAGGTATTGGCGCTGGACTTAGCAATATCGGGGCATTGGCCTACGGAAGCACCGCGCAATATTACATCTCAATGGCCATTTTGGCAGTAATGGTAGCACTGGAAGCCATGGCTATTTCGCCTTTGCTCAAACGCCAAAAGAAAGGCTGGGATTTGATGTATTATACCCAATTGTTGGGTTTGGTTAGCAATTTGATTACACTCAGCATTGTGGGCTTCATTTTGTCTTTTGTGATTGGTTTTTGGATTTTATTCCAAGTACGCCCAAAGTACAATTAAACAATTGAGAACGCACAAACATAAAGCCCGCCTGACAAAATCGGGCGGGCTTTATCGTATCTTTTACCATTACCCCCGAAAGCTCGTTGGAGTAGCTGGCCCTAAAAACCAACCAAGTTGATGCACGTGCCCGTTTATTTTGTGATGAGTAAAGCCGTCGTGGAAGCCGGCGAAGCTACTATTTTTGGGCAATACCAAAGCCGCCAACGAAGTTGGGACTTGATGACACCGAAAAATAGGTTTGTAGAAACCCGCAACCCCGACTCAATACAGGATTGAGTCGGGGTTGCGGCTGTTGTGGTATATGTTTAGAATCTCAATTCTTTCGTCAAAAACTTCATAAACAATACAATATGAGTTTTTATGAACTGCCCTCCTAACATTTTGATTATTTGGAAAACGGCTCTCGTATTTTACAAAAGCGAACGGATTTGCCGCGATGATGTCAGTAATAAACCCAATGGTTTCAGACGAAAATTTTCGCGCACTTTTTAAGCTCATATATTGACTCAAATAAGCCTCAATTTCTATTAGACTTTCTAAAAAACGCTCTCTTAAAAGAACCTCTCTGGTCATAGTTTTAGATAGGCTTTAGCATCTTTGAGGTTGTATGCGGGTGTTGTGCGCGCTTCGTTCAACATTTCTTCGTATTCTAATTCGCTCATCTTGATGCCCTCGTGCGTCAAAGGCTTTTTGTTTGTGAACGTGATGAGTCTCCGCTGTTCAAAAGCACGTAATACATCCAAGATTAGCGTTTCGTCGTCAATTATATTGATTTCTACGGTTGTCATAGCTATCTATTTTTTTGTTAAAAGTACTTTTAAAAATTGAAAAAAACAACATAAAGCCCGCCTGACAAAATCGGGCGGGCTTTATCGTATCTTTTACCATTACCCCCGAAAGTTCGTTGGAGTAGCTGGCCCTAAAAACCAACCAAGTGCCCATTCCAGCTTATTTTGTAATGTGTAAAGTCGTCGTGGAAGTTGCCAAAGCTACTATTTTTGGGTAATACCAAAGCCACCAACGACGTAGCGACCGAGCAGTTATTAAATCACTTTTTATCAATGGGACTTAAAAATCTCTTCAAAAAAAATCACAAACACCCCCCATATTGAGTTTTGAATACAGCACCCGCTTTGATTTCGAAACCAGGTTTTAGTAAAGTGTAGTTGCCTGTTTGATAAGTTACCGTAGTACCTACATTAATAAGTTGAGTGGACTCAATACCCGAAGATGCTTTGGAGGTTGTACCTGTAATGGCTGTGCCGCTTAAAATGGAGAGCGATGGACAGGGATTTACCGTAACCAACACGCTTGAACGACTACTGACTGGACAAGACATTGCGGAGCAGCTCGCATGAAAGGTGGTGTTGGCGGCAAGTGTCCCAGTGGTAAATGGTGTACCCGAACCCAACAAAGTGCCGCCAGATGCCATGTCGTGCCAATTTACGGTTCCAGCACAGTTTAATGCAGTGAGCGTTGCGGTGTTGCCAGCATTGATCGTAACTGGCAGTACGATGGGTGCACTGGGGCAACCCGTAACCGTTACAGGTTTTGAATTGCTGCTCAGTGCAGCGCAGTTTGGCAAAGGAAGCTGCGTTTGAAATGCACTGTAAAGTGTATTGACGTACGAACTGAGGTTGGTTACGGTGCTTGTTTCGAACGAAAGACCACGAACCGTGTAAGCGCCTGCTCCGTAAGTAGCGGCACTGGTGAGATTGGAAGTTGCACTGAAACCTACAATAGCCCCCGACGTGTTTTCTGTAACAACATACGTATAACCATAAGCCGACCCCGTGACGGGTAGGGGGGCATTGACAGTAGCTCCGCTTGGTGGCGTAAAGCTTACGGTATAACTCAATGGATAAGGATCAGAAGGACCAAACCCAGTAACAACAAAGATATATCTCTTATTGGCTGTTAGGGTTACAGTAAAATTAGAGCCTCCATTGACTGTGCCACCCACCCAAGTACCGCAAGAATTACCAGCGGTAAAACTGCCATCGTACAGTTGCATTACCGTTGACGAAGAACCTGTTCTTGTGAAAGTATAACTACCATTGGCACTCACCACTATTGGATAACTGTCGTAATAGGTGGCGTTTCCACCAAAATAGGCACATCCAGAGGAGTTCAATGTCAATCCAGTGGCAGGGTCGGTGGTAGCAATTGTCCCAGAAAAACTACTGATGGTATTTCCAATGCCAATCAAGCCCAAATTGAGTGCTGCGTTGCCTGCGGCTGCCGTTACTGGTGCAATGGGCTGAATGGTAGAGGCCGACGTAAGGCAGGGATTTGAGACATTTGCCGTGGCCGCAACTCGCGCAGAGTTACAGTTGCCATTGAAACAAGCTGCGAAATAAGTTACAGAATTGGCCAAAGAAGGTGTAACAAAAGGCGAGCCAGTACCCACAACCGTAGAAGAAACCTCCGAACTAAACCAATTGATAGTACCAGACGCACAGCCACTGGCTGTGAGAGAGGCCGTATTGCCCCTTGCTACGGTTGCGCCAGTAGTTGCCGACGGTGGTGTGGGCACAGGATTGACCGTAATCAAAACTAAATTGGCCAAACTTGCGCAGCCACCATTGGTACAAGTGGCATAATAGGTGGTGGTTTGGGTAGGAATAACCGGCCCTGACGCACCCGAAGGTACAGGCGACCAACTGGGTATGGCCGTCCAATTGACCGTGCCGGCGCAGCCAGTAGCCGTTAAAGTGGTGGCATCGCCCATACAAACCGATGCTGCCGCCGAAAGTGTAGGAGCTGTCGTAGCACAAGACTGTACCGTTACGGCAACAGAATTGCTGCTCAATTGACCGCAAACAGTAGCAGACAATAAACCCTGAAACGTGGCAAAAGAAGTGCCAATATAACTCGTTAAATTTATACCAGAGCTTGAAAAACCACGAATGGCATAGCTTCCAGGTACAAAAATTGCGGCGTTTGTCAAGTTGGGGGTATCCTGAATGGCCGTGATGTTGCCCGTGGTGGTGTTCACAATCACAAACCGATAAGTGCTGGAGCTGGCGGGCGTGAGCGTTAAATTAAGCGACGGACTGCCCGCCTGTGCGCTAACAGCCGTGGCAGGACTAAGCGTGGAGGCGACGGTAGAACAAGTAGTTGAGATGGTGATAGCTGCATGATTGATGTCGAAGAAAATATTGCCAACCGCTTCTACTTTGATGCGTCCCGTCGTGGTGGCGTTGTTAGGAATGGTAATAACGTGCGAGCCGTCGTTTGGAGTGCTGGCTGCCAGCACAATAGGAAAAGTTGTGCCACCATCGGTAGAAAAAGAAATTTTAACGTTGTTGCACAAAACAGGCGATAGGTGCGTTCCGTTTACCGACCAAACCACCGTGGCAGTGTTGGTGCCATTGGCAAACCAATTGGTGGCCGTATTTTGAGAAGTAATAAGAAAAGGCCCTCTGTCGGCAACAGTGATGGTGGTTTCATCAGAATCTACCCCGCCTCCATTGGTCCTGTTGTCTCGAACCGTCAATCTAAACTTCATTTGGCGAGCCACTTGCGGCAAGGCTTCGCCCTGGTTGGCTGCGGGGTTATTGGCATTGTTTAAAATAAAACTCAAACTTGGAAAAGTTCGACTGGGTACATTTAATATTCTACTTCTAAAAAGTGGGGCACTTGCTGGACTATTAACAGCAGTATATCCACCTGTGCCTGTTACAGCCGCCCCAAATGCACCTCGGTCATTGGCCGAAGCCACATCAAACTGGTCCCAGGCATAGCTTAGTACATCTGCCATATTTGGGTCGGTGGCCGTACCTGTTAGCGTAAATGGTGTTCCCTTTGGAATGGTATAATCTAAACCAGCATCAGAATTTGGAGGGGTATTGCCAGTAGCAGAGGTAGTAAAGCAAGTGCTTGTATTATTGACAGCATTAAACATTTGTTCCAAACTCCTGGTGTGAAAATAACCTTCTGAATTGGGTGCGGCAAGTACATAATTGTTTGGAAATGAGCAGTTTCCACCATATCCCATAAGGGTACTACCACTGCCTGGTTCAACCGCGCTCTGACTGGACCAGCCACCCGTACAAAAAGTAGGACTACTCATGCTTCCTCCTACTGCATTATAAGTATGCCCTACCGAAAACTGGTGTGCTACTTCGTGCGCTGTAAGACCGACAATGGTGGCTAAATTAGCTCCCGATACAAATTCTGTCCAGCCAGTAGCTTTGTTTGAATTATTACAGGGCTGACCGCCCGCTTGACCTTGTACAAAGTATGTAGGTGAAGACATTCCACCACCCCAAGTAGCTGAGTTAGAAGAAATATAAGAATTGAAAGTATGGGCTACATCGTATTCGTTGTAGAGTAATGCAGCGTTTGTGTTCAATGTATTGAAACCCGTTTGTGAATTTGAAGCACTTGCAAAAGCCAAATCAATAGTAAACGGGTCGGTGGCAGGGGCAGAAAACATCAATGGAAAAGGCGAGGTGGTGGTCTTTGAAATCAAAGAAAAACGAATAGATGCTTCCAACTCATAAATTAAGTTCATGGCATTGGTGATTGCCACAATTTGGTCTCTGGCCTGCGACTGCCCACCGTACGCAATCACCATTTCGCCCGTGGCTGCGGCCGCCATTCGGTATGTTCTGAGTTGCGAGCCTACTGGAAAAGGAGCAACGCTCAAAATCCTTCCATTTTTGACAGGCAACGAACCAAACGCTTTTGCTTCGCCATCATTTCCACAGTTCCCTCGTGGACTTTCGTTCATGTTGTAGATACGATACGTGCCTGCTTTTTTGTCTATTGGTTCAATAAAATAATACTGGTTGTTGTGGTGAATAATGGCCGTAAAACCACCCGAAGGCGTAACCGAAAATCTTATTTTCGACTTATCATCGTCAGTTTGCCCTCCGTAGGTTTTAGTATCCTTGGGCTGGTCTGTAAAAACGGCTGAGGATTTTACCCGAAAATTGAGAACAGTACCATCGGGCATCGAAAAGTCAATTAGTGGTAAATCTGCCTCATTTACAGCGTTGGCTTTCTGGAGTTTTTGGTCTAAAACCGATAAGTCTATTTTGATTTCTTTGCCAAAGTCTTGGGCAACGACCGTGTTCATACTCACCACGATACACAGCAATAGGTGTAAGATTTTTTTCATTACAGCAAGTGATTAATGGTTTAGGTTTAGTGTTGTTTGCAAAACAATTAGAAGTGAAGACGCAAAATTACAAAAATAAAATATAAGAGTAATATACAAAATAGAATAACAATAGAGAGCAAGTAACTCTACATTATAAATACCCGACGCCAAAATGATGGCATCTTTTTCAGACCGACTCACCGCCGCATCAGTGGCCTGTTTTTTTCTTTTTGCCTTTGGTAATAATAATTGGCAAAGTACAAACATACCACCCGCCCAGCAAAATCGGGCGGGCTTTTTTCGTACCTTCGTGCCATGCAACTTACCGTTACACCCGAAAACCCGTTGGAATGGCTGGCCTTAAAAACCAACCAAGTACCCATTCCGTTGCTGCACGTGCAGGTTTATTTTGTGATGTGTAAAGCCGTCATGGAAGCTGCCGAAGCAAATGTTTTTGGGTACATTGGGCAAGATACCAAAACTGCCAACGACGTAGCGACCAACTGCCAGTTACATTTGGGCGCTACTGAGCAGCTATTAAATCTCTTGTTATCAATGGGTTATCTAAAATATAAAGACAAAAAATTTGGATTAACCCTGATGGCCAAAAAATGGATATTGCCCCAAAGTCCCGATTCGGTACATTCTATTGCCATCTACAACAACCAAGTAGTTTGGGACTGGATAACCAACATGGGGACGTATCTGCGCACGGGCAAAGGCGTGCAATACCACGATATTTTTGATGCCAACCAGTGGAAACTCTACCAAGATGCCATGTTTTCGGTGGCGGGTACGGAGGTAAAAGAGTTTGTGAAACGGGCACCCATTTCCAAAAAAACGCGACATTTGCTCGACATCGGTGGGGCCAATGGCAGGCACGCGGCGGCATTGGCGAGGCAATATCCCAATCTCCACATTACGATTTTAGACTTGCCCGAAGCCATCAATCAAACCCGAAACTTACAACCCGAAAACCCGCAAATCAGTTATCAATCAGGCAATGCCCTTACCGACGATTTAGGTCAAAATCAGTACGATGCGGTGCTGATTTCGAGCGTAGTGCATCATTTTACGGCTTCCCAAAATCAAGAATTAACCCAAAAAGTGGCGCAGTGTTTGCAAAAAAACGGTATTTTTATTGTCAATGAGTTTATTAGACCCCATTTTGATGGTAAACCCGAACTCGTGGGCAGTTCGAGTGATTTGTTTTTTGGCCTCACCAGTACTTCGGGCAATTGGACGGTCGAAGAAATTCAAAATTGGCAGACAAACGCAGGACTCAAACCAACCCAAACAATCAACTATTTGACCCTTCCTGGCCGCGCCATGGTAGTGGCCAAAAAGGTGCTTAATGTCTGATTTTAAATACTTTACAAAATGTGTTCAACTACTTTTTAATAAATAAATCCAAAAAAATATGGAGAATAGATTTCCACCAAAACGTACTTTTCATACCACCAAGCCCGTCAACAAAGAGCGCGAAAAAGAGCTGGCTTTTGGCGTACAAACCGTAACCGAAGCACTGCTGTCGGGGCAAGAATTTGACCGTTTGCTCATTCAATGGGAAACCAATATGCCCGAAATCCAGAAATTGGCCGCCGAGCGCGAGATTGTGATTCAGCGCGTACCGTTGGAGAAGCTCAACAAGATTACCCGAAAAAACCACCAGGGCGTTATTGGCTTTATGTCGGCGGTGCGGTACGTATCTTTGCACAACATACTGAGCGGTGTTTTTGAAAGGGGCGAAACCCCGTTGCTGCTCATTCTCGACCGTATTACCGACGTGCGCAATTTTGGGGCCATTGCCCGCACCGCCGAGTGCATGGGCGTGCAAGCCATCGTAGTACCCGTGCGCGGGGCGGCTCAAATCAACAGCGACGCGCTCAAAACTTCGTCGGGGGCGTTGAATCACCTCCCCATTTGCCGCGAAAACAACTTGGTCGAAACCTTGCAATACTTACAAGAAAGCGGCGTACAAGTAGTGGCCTGTACCGAAAAAGGGGCTACCAACATAGCTGAGGCCGATTTTAGTACGCCAACGGCCATTTTGATGGGCTCAGAAGAAGACGGCATTGCGCCCGAACTGCTGCGCCGTGCCGATGCCATTGTCAAGATTCCGATGAGTGGTAAAGTAGGTTCGCTCAACGTGTCGGTGGCCACGGCCATGATTATCTACGAAGCCACCCGCCAGCGGGCAGTCTAAAAATTTCTGGTGTTTTTAAATTCAAAATAGAACACAAGTGTTTGATTTCGAGCAATTTACCAAACACTTAATACCAAAAAACTGACACCCACAACTACTTATCTGCCCTTTAATCAACCAATTGTCCAAAGTTTTTGTGATTTTTGTGGATAGTTAGTATTTCATTTCAACGCCTTCGTCATATGTTGAGTTATATCATCTGGGACATCAATCCCGAAATTTTTAACATTGGTAGTTTTTCGGTTCGCTGGTACGGCCTGTTGTTTGCGTCGGGTTTTTTGATTGGCCAGCGCATCATTGCCCACATTTTCAAAAAAGAAGGCGTGCAAGAATCATTGCTCGACTCGCTGCTGCTTACCATGGTGGCTTCTACCGTTTTGGGCGCGCGCATTGGTCATTTTGCATTTTATGAGCCAGAAGTGTTACTCAACAATCCGTTGGAAGTAATCACGCCGCCGTTCAGCGGTTTGGCCAGCCACGGAGCTACCATTGGTATTTTGTCGGCTTTGTACTTATATGCGAGGGTCAAAAAAATGAGTTTTTTGTGGATTGTAGATCGCATCGTAATTGCGGTGGCATTGGGCGGGTTTTGCATCAGAATGGGCAACCTCATGAACTCCGAAATAGTAGGCCGCGCCACCGATGTGCCGTGGGGTTTTGTGTTTATCAAAAACTTTGAGTTTTCGCAAATTCCGCGCCACCCCGCGCAGTTGTACGAAGCATTGTCGTGTTTGGTGCTTTGTTTGTTGTTGTTTTGGCTTTGGAACAAACGCAAAACCCAAACGCCGCAGGGTTCTTTGCTTGGTTTATTTTTGATTTGGGTGTTTGGTTTGCGCTTTTTTTACGAGTATTTCAAAGAAAACCAAGTGGCTTTTGAGAACGAACTTCCTTACAACATGGGCCAAATTTTGAGCGTGCCAGCGGTGCTGTTGGGCGTGTTTTTCTTGTTTTACGGTTGGAAAAACAAAAACAAGACCCAGCACATTTTCACCGACCCCGCCGCTGCCGAAAAAAATCGCGTGGGCGCGGCAAGCGAATAACGCGCTGCTACTCCACTATTACCACGGCTTGGTGCGCTTCGTCGAGATATACCAAAATAAGTTCGATGGGCGCGTAGCCCATTTCGCGATAAATTTTGCTGTATCGGCGCAGGGCTGCTTCGTCGGTTTTGGTGGGTTTTCCTGTTTTATAGTCCAAAATCACTACGCGGTCGGCAAGGCGCACCACGCGCTCGGGGCGGTGCATTTTGCCGTCGGGCGTTAGTATTTCGCGGGCGTTGAGCGGGTTGGCTTCTGGGCTAAACACGGCCTGCAAAGCGGGGTGTTGCAGCAAGTTCAACATTTGTTGGCGCACTTTGGGCAGCTCGTTGGGTTGGGCAACTCCTTCGTTCAAGAGGCGTTTCAGGGCCGTTTCTACGTCAGAAGGCGTGCGAATGAGCGAGAGCGCGTACCGCATCTTTTGGGCAAAATCTCGTTTTATTTCAAAAGTTTCTACGTCAAAAACCCGATTGGCCAAGCGGCGCAAACGCAGGTCGCGGCGGTGGTCGTTGGAGATTACGTGGCCAATATAGGTGGTGTTTTCGACGGTGGTTTTGGCGTGTGGCCGCACATTTACGGGCGTGTCGGTGAGGCAATAAACACCCTGCTCGGAGTTGTACAGTTTTTGGTCGTTTAAATATTGATAAAGCCAATAATTGGTCTTTTTTTTGTTGTTTTCCTTAGAAAAATCGGCTTGCGTACCCAGCACGTACAGTTGCTGCGTAGGCCGCGTAAAAGCCACGTAAAGCAAGTTAAGGTTTTCGACAAAAATGCGTTCTTTTTCTTCGACAAATTGCTCCGCCACGCCCTCCGTAACTGCTTCAAGGGCTTTTTTTAGCTTCACCGACCCCGATTTTAGCCCCGTTGTTTGGCCGTCAGAGCGGGCAGGAAGCCTGAGTTCGTCGGTATCGTCGAGGTCTATCCACATCGAGTCGCGCTTGCCGTTGGGCGTAAAATCCCAGTCGGCGTAGGGAATAATGACAACGGGATATTCCAAACCTTTTGATTTGTGAATAGTCTGCACCGTAACGGCGCGGGGGTCGGAGGGAGCTGAGATAGAAACCTTGTCTTTTTGTACGTCCCAATGCTCCAAAAAATCGGACAAATGACTGCCCCGCCGCGCACTAAATTCAAGCACGACATCTAAAAACCGAAACAAATAATCGCGCTCGGCGGTGGCCTCAAAGAGTTTAAAAACAGTGGTCAGTTTTTCGGAAAGCTCATAAACGCTCAGTTGCAACAGTTGGTAAGGATTGAGCGGGGGCGGCGTTTCGTCGGTGTCGCCCGCGCCCAGCAGTACATTAACGTAAGCATAAAACTCTCGTACGTTTGAGGCTTCCACGGCGGCTTTGATGGCGGCATTTTCGAGGTTATCGGGCGTTTTGTTCAAAATAATTCGGAACAATAAATACACCGATTCGTATTTGTGCAGGCGGCTATTGGGTTTAATCAGCACTTTCATAAAAGCCGTCAGCAAATTGACCGCCCCCGAAAACCGCAACGAGAGCGAGTCTTCGGAGATAACACCGTAGCCGCTGTCTTTCAGCAAGTTGGCTACAAGTTTGGCGTGTTTTTTGGAGCGGCACAGCACGGCCACATCGCCCAAATTATAGCCACTCTCCACCGATTGCCGCACCAAAGCCAGCGTTCGGTCGAGCATCAGTGGCGTTTCGTCGGTGTCGGCATCTTTCTTTTTTTTCTCAATAAACTCAAACTGCACTTGCCCACCCCGCTTGGCATTGGGCGGTACGTTTTGCACAAAATCGGCGTTAAAAACATCTTTTGTGAGGCCAATTTGCTCGCCGTAGAGCGCGGCAATGCTGCTAAAAAACTGGTTGTTAAACTCAATAATTTCGGCGGTGCTGCGGTAGTTGGTGCCGAGCACTTCGGTTTTGAGAGAAGCCCGCACGCTGCCCAAACGCTCCAATGTAAGCGGACTGTCGCCCAAGTTGCGTTGCAATTTGCCGAGTTTTTTGGTGCTGAGGGCCACAATTTGGTCCATATCGCCACCCCGAAACCGATAAATGGCCTGCTTGGAGTCGCCCACGGCCAAGTTGAGGTGCTGGTAGCCGAGGCTGTTGTCAATGAGGGGCAGTAAGTTGGCAAACTGCAACTTAGAAGTGTCCTGAAACTCGTCAATCAAGATGTGGTTAAACTTTTCGCCGAGCCGTTCAAAAATAAACGGCACGGGTTCTTCGGCCACAATTTTTAAGATTTTTTTGTTGAATTCCGAAATGTGAGCGCTCCCGTTTTCGGCCAATTGGCGGTCAAATTCTACCTTAATTTCGTTGAGCAACGACAAATGATACAGAAACGGTGCAATTTGTTCGTAGAGATTATACGCCAAACAATTTGTTTTTCGGTAGGTTTCGATTTGGTCATAAAGTGCTGTTAAACTGGACTTTATGGCCTCAATGCTATCTTTCAACGGTTGCGGTGCCGTTTTGGTGTACCAACCTTCGTGGGCCTCAAAAGCCGTAATTTCGCGTTTTCCTGGGCCTTCTGTTATTAGTTTAAGCCAATCTGCTTTGTTATCTGATTTGGTGTGTTTCTCAAAATATTTAAAAACAGTACCGTTTGAAAAATCTTTTTCGACCAAATACGCCGCTTGAATAATGGCCAAACCTGCTCGGCCAAATTCGTCCATTTTTTGGTCAAAATTGGCTTGAAATGCTTTTATTTTTTTTCTGATGGTCTTAAAATCAGCGGGTTTCAGTTCTTTGTTTTTTTGAATGGCCGCGTAGCGGTTTTCGCTCAATAGGTCGCGGGCAAAATCGGCGAGCGAGGCGGGTAGTCCCATCCAACTTTGGCCTTCGTTGGCAGTTTCGAGGTAAAATTCCTCCAAAATCTCAGTGAGTATTTGGGTGTCTTCGCTGCCTGCTTTTTCCAAGACGCGCTCTACGGCGGTGGTGAGCAACTCGCCCGCTTCCATTTCTACCTCAAACGAAAACGGCATTCCGAGTTCATCGGTAAACGAACTGACCAACCGCTGCGTGAAGCTGTCGATGGTCATGACCGCAAAATCGGAGTAGTCGTGCAAAATTTGGGTAAAAACCTGCGCGGCCCGTTGGCGCAGGAGTGCTTTGTGGGGCGCGGCTGGTTGGTTGGGGTACAGTTCCTGCACCATGTCGTCGAGCATGCTGTCGTCGGCTCCGCTGGCAAACACCTGGAGTTTCGACACAATCCGCTCCTTCATTTCGCGGGTGGCGGCTTTGGTAAACGTAATAGCTAAAATTCGCTTGAAGTAAATTTTACTGTCGCTCTGCAAGGCCAATTTTAGGTATTCTTTGGTAAGCGTGTAGGTTTTGCCCGACCCCGCCGACGAACTAACTATTTTGAACATATTGTCGGGTTAGAAATTGGCGCGCACGCCCACGCTTCCTTGCGGGTGCAAGAAAAACACAGCGGGGACTAATTCGGCATAAATGCCTGCTTCCAAAAAAAACGAAAGGCGACTACTCGGCATAAAATATTCGAGGCCGGCCAAGCCCACGCCACCAATCGAAATATTGTTGGTAAACTCCTGCAAACCAGGTGCATTGCGCGATTCAAAATAATAGCGGCGCGAGTTGAGTTGCGCCCCAAAGCCGTAGTAACCGCGCAGTTGGTCGCTCCTAAAAAGCGGCGAATGCCACAAATACGTCCCCCGCAGCGACAGCCCCGCGTTCTGATAGTTGCCCTTGCGGTAGGCGCGGTCGCGGCCATAAAACAAGCCGTACGTACCCACGGCTACATCGAAGGCTTTGTTTTCGCCAAAATATTTGCGAACATTTACCCCCGACGGCTCGACCAACTGAAAGCCAACGGCCCAATTGTTGTACTGCGCCTTTACGTGGAGCATGGAACATTGAGCAATAAACAATAAAAAGGCAATTTTTTTCTTCATGGTTTCAAAACTTTTTCTCAACATTTTAGACAGATGTTCAAATGTAGGAATTCGTTTTGGAGTTTAATACATTTAGTGGTGCGTAAATAATGAAATGGGTAAATGCGTAAATGTAAAACGTTAATAATCAATAATTTAAAAGCACATATTCATTGGCTTATTATTTTCCCATTACAAAGTCGAAATTTCTTGTTTTTTTTATATCCCTGCGTGTTCTTTAAAAAAAGCCCAGCGTCTTCGGGAAATTTTGGCAAAACGTCCGTCAAAAAAATAGACCACTCTGGAATCTTTGGCTATTTTGACAATGTACTCACGCCGCACGATGCAGCTTTTGTTGATGCGCAAAAAGTTAGGCGGTAAATGCAATTCGTAGCTTCCCAAAGTTTTGGTAGAAATGTATTGCAGCCCTTCTTCAAACACAAAAATTGTGTAGTTGCGTTGCGCTTCCAAACACATAACTTCTTGCCAATCAAAAGGTAAATGATGGTTGTAATTGTAGTAGGAGGCAGGGAGTTGTATCATTGTTTTTTTTGGGGGGGTAACGTTGGTGAAGCAAAAGGGCGGAGGGTATTTCTCCTCCGCCCTTTATGTATGTTTTCTAATTGCAGCCCACTCCAATCTGTGCCGTAAACACGGTACCCTCGGCCTTGAAGCCTGGCAGCAGCGTAACCGATTGCCCCGCCGTGTAGGTTACCGTGGCATTGCTGACTTGGTTGGTAGCCGTAATGGTTCCTGCCGTGAAACTACTGCTGCCACTACTGATGTTGTTGCTGATGTTCAGGGTATTAGGAAGTACTACCCCGCTACCTTCGTACGCGCCCATGTCCACGCCCCCACCCTGCGGACGCGCATTGCCCAAGAGGTCAAGCGCGGGTGCACCCACGCTCGTACCCACGTTGAGGGCGGGCGAACAAGCCAACAAACGGTAGTCGCCCATGGTGCCGTTGGGAGCAGCATTCCAGTCGTTTTGATTCACAAACTTGGGGCCGCTGCTCAGATTGGCCACGCCCAAGTAGCCCCCTTGAACAATGGAGTAATTCACCAACGCCCCTTTGTTGATTTGAACGTTGGAGTTGCCCCAAACAATGCTGTTGGTGATGACAGGAGCAGAGCCATTCACGTGCCAAATAGCACCAGGAGTACCGTCCAAACCGTTGTTGTTCGAAATAACGCAGTTCATAAAACTCACTCTGCTGTTGTTGAGGTTCACTCCCCCACCCAAACCTCGGTTATTGACGATCAGACAGTTTGTGTAGATGGAAGAAGTAAACCCTCTTTGGTGAATACCGCCCCCAAAAGTACCCTCATTGCCCCAAATCGCGCTGTTGCTCACCATCACACTACAACTGTCGTTTTGATAAATACCCCCGCCGTTCGTGGCTTTGTTGCCCGTAATATTGCAGTTGGTGAGATGGCCTTCGGCTTTGTTCTGCGTCGAAACTCCACCACCCCAGTGAAATATTTCAGTAGGGTCAATGGCTTGAGTGGACACAAACTGGGCGTGGCCACGCGTGATGGTGAAGCCGTCGAGCAAGGTGTTGGCGTTGGTGCCGCTAAATACCACCACGTGGTGAACGTTGTCGTTGGATGCCGAAGTGCCGATTTCGCCGCTCAGGATGGCCCCCCCCGCCAGACCCATCTGACCGCCCGACGGGGGAGTTAAAATCCTTTGAGTCAGTTGGGTTTCTGTTCCTATAAAACCACCGTAAACCTTCACGCCCGAGGGAATCATAAAGTAGCTCTGGCGGGTGGTGCCTGGTTTGTAGGTGCCGTTGGCTACCCATACTTCTACTGAAACAACCGAAGGCAGGGCGGCGGCGGAGAGACCTGCCTGCAAACTGCTGAATGCCGTGGCCCACGATTGACCGTTTTGGGTCGGGTTGGTGTTGGCCGCATTGACATAAATGATGCTGGTGCAGTTGGGGTCAGTTAAGGTTTTTGATGTATTGTCAATACCAGTACAACCGCCAGTTGTTACCGAAAATCCACTGTAAGCTCCTGCTGGCAAACCTGTTAGTGTAAATGCTCCACTTGCTACGTTTATGCTTTTTGGACTGCCCGAACCTGTGTAATTCAAGGTGTAATTACCATTTAGTAAATTAGTCGTGAAGGCAATACTTCCATCGGTACTCAAACAAGTCGTTGGGTTGGTTGCTGTTCCTGCCGTCAGCGTTGGGGCGGCGGGGTCGGTCAAGGTTTTAGTGGCTGATGATGTGCCTGTACAACCGCCCGTCGTTACTG
>REAB01000055.1 GCA_004293645.1 Cytophagia bacterium
CAATTATCGTCAGTGGGGACACTGACAATGGCATCAATTATCGTCAGTGGGGACACTGACAATGGCATTAATTATCGTCAGTGGGGACACTGACAATGGTATAAAAATGATGTAACTACTTGATTAAAAATAAATTACAAAATACTCAATACTATTTATTTAAAATGAAATATCTGTTTCGGATTGTTGTTTTCTTTTTTGTTGTCTTCAATTTTGTTTATTGCACCAACAAATTCCAAAGTGGTGCTGATGAGGCCGCGCTTTTTCAAAAAATAGACGCAGTGAGCAGCGGCGTACGTTTTGAAAATACCGTAAAAGATACCAAGCAGTTAAGTATTTTAGACTATCTCTACTACTACAACGGCGGCGGCGTGGCGGCTGGCGACGTAAACAACGATGGCCTAACCGACTTATTTTTTGTGTCTAATCAAGGGCAAAATAAGTTGTACTTAAACAAAGGCAAAGGCATTAGTTTTGACGATGTGTCGGCCAAAGCGGGTGTTGGTGGCAAGGCCAACTGGAAAACGGGCGTAACGATGGCCGATGTGAACGGCGACGGTTGGCTGGATATTTATGTGTGTGCGGTTAGTAAGTTTAAAGAATTTAAGGGGCATAACGAATTGTATATCAATAATCAAAACGGTACATTTTCGGAAAAATCAAAAGAATATGGCCTTGATTTTCAGGGGTTTTCTACCCAAGCTGCTTTTTTTGATTACGACCACGACGGCGATTTAGACGTGTATTTGCTCACCCACGCCATTCATAATTCGCTTTCGTACGGGCGGGTGAGTGCCCGCGCTTTGACCCGCGACAAAGAAGCGGGTGATTATTTATTTAGAAACGACGGTACGCGCTTTACCGATGTGTCCGAAAAAGCGGGTATTTATGCCGCGCCAATGGGCTACGGCTTGGGCATTTCGGTGGGCGACTTGAACAACGACGGCTGGGAGGATATTTACGTGGCCAACGATTTCCACGAAGACGATTATTACTACATCAACAACAAAAACGGGACGTTTACGGAGTCGCTGCGCGAACATTTTGGGCATACCAGCAAGTTTTCGATGGGCAACGACATGGCTGACGTAAACAACGACGGGATGTTGGACGTGCTGACGGTAGATATGTACCCCGAAGACCCGACCGTTGAAAAAGCCTCGATGGGCGAAGACCCACTCGACGTTTATTTGTATAAATTACAATTTGGGTTTTATCACCAATATTCGCGCAACAGCTTGCAGCTCAACATGGGCGGGCAAAAATTTGCCGATGTGGGCTTGATGAGTGGCATCGGAGCAACCGATTGGAGCTGGTCGCCGCTGCTGGCCGATTTTGACAACGACGGCGTGAAAGATTTGTTTGTGAGCAATGGCATTGTGCGGCGGCCTAACAATTTGGAATACATCAAGTACGTGTCGGATTACAGAACGGCCATGAATCTTGAAAAAAACAAAACCAACGACGACGTAGCCCTCGCCAAAATGCCCGAAGGAAGTTGGCACAATTATTTGTATCGCGGCACTGACAGCTTGCAGTTTGAAGATAAATCGCTGGCCTGGGGTTTTGACGAACCCAATTTCTCGAACGGAGCCACTTACGCCGACTTGGACAACGACGGTGATTTGGAACTGATAACCAATAACTTAAACAGCCTCGCCAGCATTTACGAAAACAAAGCCAATGAGCAACGTAACAACAATTTTTTGAAAATAAAGCTGCAAGGCCAGGGCGCAAACACGTTTGGAGTGGGAGCCAAGGTTTACTTGAAAATGGGCGATAAGTTACTGCATCAACACAACTTGCCCACGCGCGGTTTTATGTCGTCGGTGGAGCCGTGGCTTACGTTTGGGTTGGGAAAAACCGCTAAAATTGACTCGTTGGTGGTGGTTTGGCCCAATCAGAAAGCCCAGATTTTGGCCAACGTAACGCCCAATCAAACCCTCACGCTGCATCAGAAAAATGCCAATACGACCTATAAACTTTCAAGTGCTGCACCCGCGCTTTTTGAAGACGTAACCAACAAAACAAAACTTGATTATGCACACCAAGAAAACGAATATTATGACTTTACGCGCGAGCCGCTGATGCCCTTCAAACTCTCGACCGAGGGGCCGCATTTGGCCGTGGGCGACGTAAACAACGACGGCTTGGATGATTTTTATGCGGGCGGGGCCAAATACCAGAAAGGAGGCTTGTTTATGCAACAATTGGAAGGCCAGTTTGTAGAAAGTAAGCAGCCTGCTTTTGTAACCGATACGCTCTGTGAAGACACCGACGCGGTGCTTTTTGATGCCGACGGCGACAAAGATTTGGATTTGTACGTGGTGAGCGGAGGCAATGAGTTTTACCAACAAGACGCTCCGCTCCTCGACCGCCTCTATGTGAACGACGGCAAGGGGAATTTTGCCAAAACCCCCAGTGCCTTACCCGCTATGTTTGGCAATAAGTCGTGCGTAAAACCCATTGATTTTGACAAAGATGGCGACCTTGACTTGTTTGTGGGTGGCCGCGTATTGGCTTATCATTACGGACAAACCCCTGATTCTTATCTACTTATTAATAACGGCAAAGGCACTTTTACGGACCAAACCGACCAGCTTGCACCGCAACTTCGTAAAGTGGGCATGGTAACTGACGCAGTTTGGGCTGACATTGACAACGACAAAGACCCCGATTTGATGGTAGTGGGCGACTGGATGGGAATGGTGATTTTTGAGAATAAAAACTTAAAATTGGACGTTCGACGTTCGACGTTGGAAAACAACAAAGGGTTTTGGCAAACCATTGAAGCGGGCGATTTAGATGCCGATGGCGACGTAGATTTTGTGGTGGGCAACTTAGGAACGAACACCAAATTTAGGCGCGGACCTAACGGCAAACTCAAAATGTACGTGGCCGATTTTTTGAAAACAGGCACTAAAACCGACCCAATTTTGGCGTTTGGCCTCAACGACGAGTTTTATCCTGCGGCTTCCAAAGACGAGATTGGCAAAACGTTTCCATTTATCAATAAGCGGTTTCCCAACTACAAAGATTTTGCGGGCAAAACCATTGAAAAAATCTTTAAGTCGGCAGAACTGGAAACAGCCCAAGAAAAACAAGTGAATACCTTTGAAAGTGTTTGGCTCGAAAACCTCGGCAAAGGCGACTTTAAGCTGCATGCGTTGCCAGCAATGGCGCAAGTTTCCAAGATATTTGCGCTGCATTTGGCCGATGTTACCAACGACGGGCAGCTTGATATTTTGTTGGGCGGCAATTTTTATAATGTCAGCACGTACCAAGGTCGCTATGATGCCAGCTACGGGTTGGTACTAAAAAATGACTTGAAACCAAAAGGGCAATTTACGCCATTACTCCCCACCGATTGCGGTTTCCTGCTCAACGGCGAAGTGCGCGACATCAAAACATTGCGCACAAAAAAAGGTTTATTGTACGCCGTTGCTCGCAACAATCGAACGATGCAGATTTTTAGGGCAGTGAATTGAGCCAAAAAGAGTAATGAAGCAACTATTAGGAATGAGTTTTCAAAAAAGTAACACTTTGATACGTCAATGTATTGCTGCCCAGCTACTTATTGCCACAAATAAAGCATTTCAATACTTGGCTTTGGGCTCTTGCTGCGTAACACAATGAATACCTCCACCTTGATAATTGAGGTTTATTACGTTCAGAAATACCAATTTTCGGGTAGGAAAAGCAGCGGTAAATATGGCTTTTACGCGGGCCTCTTTGGCGGCTGACGAGCCTTCTTTGAGGTAGCTTGGCAACAAAACAACGTTGTTCGTAACGAGGTAGTTCAAATAGCTCGAAGCAGCTACCCAATTGATGGTATCACCCACTTTCATCATGCCTTTTTTAGGGAATTTATCCGAACCCCACTTCCATTTATTTTTGTCTAACAAAGAGCCATTGTCTTTTTCGGCTACCGTTGTTTTTAGGTAAATAAGGTCGGGTAGCGGCACTTTTATGATTTGGAACGGTTTACCGTCTTGGTCGCGGGCTTTTTCTAAAATGGCCAAATTTTCGGCAAGCCTTTCATGGTTCATTTGGTTCAATTTGTTCAGATTTCGCTCTTTTTCGTCCACCCACGACAGCAAGATTGTAGAGTCATTGGCGAACCGCACAAATTCGTCGGTGTGCCCATAAGTGCCTGTACCATAGTAGTTATCAACAATTTGATTGAACCAAAATGGGTCTTCAACTAATCCTTTTTTCATCCAAATAATGTTGCTCACGCCCAAAACCCGCTTAAATTCAGCTTCCATAAATTCTTTTGATAAAGTAGGATTTCGCTGAAACGTAACGGTTTCGCAGAGAATTAATGTGCCTTTCCCGTTCACTTCAATTGAGCCTCCTTCCATATTTACCGCCGTTTCTACGGATTTTATTCCTTCCGAAACCCCCATTAAGCTATCAACTACCCCTGTTTTGGCAATATTACGCTGATAATGATAAGCTACGCTGTCTTTGTTGCCTTCGTAATAGGTTTGTAAGTAGGCTTCATTGCCGTAAAGTGTCCAGCCAAAATCGGCTACTTTTTTCTGGCCTTTGTTATTGACCAGATACGACGCGCCGTGGTCGCGCATCCATATTCTGTTGTCTTTGATGATATGAAATGCCACTTTCAAAGTATCAATTCCGTTGGCTGTTAGTTTGGCTTTCAAAATGGCCAGCGATTGGGCATCTTCGGCAATTATTTTGAGCGGTACGTTTGGGTAAAGTGCCTTCGCTATGTCCAAAAAAGGCTGGTGAAAAGGTTCAAATTTCTCCCAACCCAACCAAACTGCCTCTTGGCGTTCCCACTCGGCGGGCATATAAAACGCAGCACTTTGGTCCTTTTTGGACTTACACGCTAAAACAAATAAGATTATAATGAGAATGATAGGGCTATTTTTCACGTATTTTTTGTTTTAAATGCAAAGATGCTATTCTTCGATGAAAGTTCAAATTCCAACTTGGAAAGGGGGGTGATGGTTCAAAAATCGGTTTTTACTGTAAAGCCATAAGCTATTATTTTGGGCCTGTTACGCTCAAGTATTCTTTTTTTGCCGTGTCCAATTGCCCAAAAATAGCTTGCCGCTCGGCCAATAGACTACCCAACAACGAAGGCTTTTTGTGAAACAAACGACGCGCTTGCCAAGCGTTTTTAAACCGTTTTGTAAATGGCCAATACCACAGCACAAAAAAGCCACCAATGGGCAAACTAAGCGCGTAAAGTGCGGTTAGTGCGTAGTTTTGGCCAAAATACTGCACGGCGTATAGCTGAAAACCATAAAAAATAGGGAATATAAAAATGCCCAAAGTCATCATAATTGGTGCGCGATAGCCACGGTCGGAGGAGATTTTGTTGGCAAAACAGGAAGGCAAAATATAAGGCAAGTAGTTGTTGAGGAAGCCATAAAAAAAGAAAGGAAGACCCACTATCAAAACAAAAATGTGCCGTAAAATTTGCGCAGAAAACCGCCGCGATTGCCCCAGCACCTCGTCCGAAAGTCCCAGCGTTTTTAGATTATCAAGGTAATTAGCCATCTTGATTTGCAACGGCTTGAAGAATGTAGGACGCTGTTTTTCAAAATACCGAACAGCTTGTACAATTTGTTGAATCAAATCAAAATGCGCTGCTGTTTGGGTGGTATCAGTTTCTCGAAAATCTTCCAGCAACTGGTTTTTGTAGAGTTGCTCCACGTGGCGAACCACGGTATCTTCGGCTTCATCTTCGGTAACAATCACCAACTCCGACAGCCGTTTTTGAATTCGGTGAGGGCTTCTACGGCTTCAAAAGTATCGGGATGGTACAAATCTTTGAAATCGGCTACTTCGATGGGGGTTCCTACGTTCACAAAAACATCGCTCCGAAAACGCGTTGGGTCGGTGTAATTGATGCCCACTGGCACAATTTTAACTCCCAACCCAAAATCATGCTCTGCCTCTGCGCCCAAGGCAATTCGCGCCGCACCCGTTTTGATTTCGCGCAGTCGGCGTTCCAATTCGCTGGTACCTTCGGGAAAAATCAGGAGTGTGCCGCCATTGGTTAGATAGTCGTAGCACCGCTGAAAAGTAAATTTGTTCAATTCTGACGGTGAAAGTGTGGCGGCTACTTTGTCTTGTTTGCGATAAACGGGAATGACGTGCAAATAATCGAAAATAGGCCGCGAAAAACGGTTGAAAATGCTTCCGTTGGCTACAAAAGCCGCGCGTTGTGCGAGCAAACTGGCTGGCACAAGTGGGTCCATGAACGTATTGGGATGATTGGCCACCAAAATAAGCGGCCCTTGGCGGAGGAACTGCTGCGGATTTCGGACATTAAACTGACGAAAAAAAATGCGGAGCGCAATGCGGGCAATGGCTTTGAGGCACAAATAAAGTAGCATGGCAAGTTTAGATTAGCTCAGTGCCACAATACTAACGCTTTACAGCCTTGTTTCAAATTACATTCAACCTAAACTTAACGTAGGTTTGCGCCAGCAGTGCCATTTTTGCGCTGTCGGGTACTCTGATGCGCACCTCTTGAATGCGCGCTGCCGACGTATTTTTGATTTTATTGAAGAGCGTTAAGTAGTAAACGTAAGCCAAATAAACACCCATTTGCGCGCTGCGGGGCAGTTGTTTGATAGACACCAGCGCGGCATCAAAGTCGGCCTGAATGTCTGCTTCGATGAGGCTTTTGGCATCTTTGGTAAAATCAGAAAAATCTACGCCCGGAAAATACACGCGGCCACGGTCTTCAAAATCACTTTTTAAATCGCGCAAAAAATTAACTTTCTGAAAAGCCGCTCCCAACCTACGCGCACCATCGCAGAGGTAGTCGTATTGGGCGGTGTTGCCCTCGCAAAACACCCGCAAACACATCAAACCCACTACTTCGGCCGAGCCATAAATGTATTGTTCGTAAATGGCATCGTTGTATTCTTGTTTTTGCAAATCCATTTCCATGCTGTGCAAAAAAGCATCAATCAGGGCGCGTTCAATTTGGTACTGATTGACCACCAACTGAAACGAGTGCAAAACGGGATTCAAGCTAATTTTTTCTTCGATGGCTTGGTAGGTATCGTGGCGAAATCGGTCTAATAAAGTTTTTTTGTCAAAATCATGAAAAGTGTCCACAATCTCGTCGGCGTAGCGCACAAACCCGTAAATGGCATAAACGGGCAAGTGAAATTTTTCGTCTAAGGTTTTGATTCCCAGCGTAAAAGAGGTGCTGTAACGCTCCGTAATGAGTTTGCTACATGCCAACGCGGTATTGTTAAAAAGCTCCATCATAATGGCTTACCTTGTCTTAAAAATGGGTTAATTACGTTGTTCTTTTTCTACCTCATCGGCCACCACCAAGCCCGAAATCAACGAGGGCGGCACGCCTGGCCCGGGCACGGTGAGTTGCCCAGTATAATACAGATTTTTTACTTTTTTACTCTTCAAATTAGGCTTCAGCAATGCCGTTTGCAGCAGCGTATTGGCCAGTCCGTAGGCATTTCCTTTGAAGGCGTTGTAGTCGGCTTGAAAATCGGCGTGGGCAAAGGTACGCTTAAAAGTAACGTGTGGGCGCACAGGCTCGCCCACAAATGCTTCCAAGCGCTCCATTACCATATTGTAATATTTTTCGCGGACGGCCTCGGTGTCGTTCTTCAAATCGGGGGCTACGGGTATCAGCACAAACACGTTTTCGCAGCCATCTGGAGCGATGGTAGGGTCGGTTTTGCTGGGAGCCGACACATAAAACAGTGGTTTGGTGGGCCACTGCGGCTCGGTGTAAATCTCGAAAGCGTGTTGTTTAAAATCTTCATCAAAAAACAAATTGTGGTGCTGCAATTTTGGAACTCGCTTATTTACGCCCAAATAATAGAGTAACGAAGAGGGCGCTAAAACGCGGCTATCCCAATAAGATGCCGAATAGTTGTGGTATTGTGCATCGAGCAATTGGGTGTCAACGTGTTGATAATCAGCACCTGCTACTACCACATCGGCCTCAAAAAGGCTTTTGTCGGTCAAAACGCATTTGGCTACACCATTTTGAACTTCAATTTTCTGAACGTTTTGATTGAGCAAAATTTTCACGCCCTTTTCTTCGGCCAATTGCACCATTCCTTTCACAATTTCGTGCATTCCACCCATTGGATACCACGTGCCGAGCGTAATTTCGGCGTAGTTCATAAGGCTGTACATGGCGGGGGTATTTTCGGGGGTTGCGCCCAAAAACAAAATCGGGAACTCCATTAGTTTTAGCAACTTGGGGTCGCTAAAAAATTTGCGTACGTGGCTCGCAAACGACTGCAACACGTCCATTCTGGTGAGGTCATAAAGTAGTTTGAGGCTCACAAACTCGCCCAAACTACGGCTGGGTTTCCACACAAATTTGTTCATGCCTACTTCGTATTTGTAAGCGGCCTGTTTCAAAAATGCCTCTAAACGCGCACCACTTCCTGCTTCAATTTGCTCAAATAATATTTTGAGTTTTTCGATGCCCGCTGGGATGTCCACCTTGTCGTTTTGGCTAAAAATAACGGCATACGAAGGGTCGAGACGCACCAAATTGTAGTAGTCGGCGGGTTTTTTGCCAAATTTAGCGAAATAATTGTCAAACACATCGGGCATCCAATACCAACTTGGCCCCATGTCGAAGGTATAGCCCTCGGTCTGGAAAATTCGCGCTCGGCCACCCGCAACGGCATTTTTTTCTAAAATTGTAACATCAAACCCTTTATCGGCCAAGCTGGTAGCTGCCGAAAGCCCCGCAAATCCTGCGCCAATGACAATAACTTTTTTCAAACCAATGGATAAATTAGTAGTAAACTGTATGTTAAATAACTCAAAATAAGGTCTGAAGGTTTGGAAAAATACGTCAAAAATCCCGTTTGGCCAAATCGGTGATGGGGCTTATTGCCAAAAAACCTTATTTTCTTACTTCCGCACCCTTGGTTTGAGAAATCGCTTGTTAAAGAGTCATCTTGCCTGATGGAGAGCAAAACCATTGGCCATTTAGGTCTTTTGGCAGGTATCTGTGATGAATTATAGCTAACAGACCAGAAGAGCACTATTTTAAAAAATAACGTTGCGTAAAAAAATGGACACGACAAAGGTCAAGGCTTTTTAGGGTGTTTTTTTAGCATAAAACTACTCATTTTGAATACTTAAAAATACCCAATTTTTGAACAACGGTAATGAATACGAAATAAAATACAAAGTTCTGAATCTGCCCAATCGGGTTTCCTTCGTACCTTGCGGGCGTATTGCAGTCCAAAAACCTAACTTTCTACTTATGCAAGCAAAAATTCGCCGCGAAGATGCCCTGCACTATCACGCCAAAGGGCGGCCTGGTAAAATTCAGGTAGTGCCAACCAAAGAATACGACACCCAGATGGACTTGTCGCTGGCTTACTCGCCAGGCGTAGCC
The DNA here is from genome assembly GCA_004293645.1 of Cytophagia bacterium. GTDB lineage: Bacteria > Bacteroidota > Bacteroidia > Cytophagales > Spirosomataceae > REAB01. The sequence continues at coordinate 9,392 of REAB01000055.1, forward strand.
GAACCATGTTTAGAAATTGCCAAAAACCCCGAAGACGTTTATAAATACACGGCCAAAGGCAACTTGGTGGCCGTAATTAGCAACGGAACGGCGGTGCTGGGACTGGGCGACATTGGCCCCGAAGCAAGCAAACCCGTGATGGAAGGCAAAGGACTGCTCTTTAAGATATACGCCGATATTGACGTTTTTGATATTGAACTCAATACCAAAGATGTGGACGAGTTTGTGCGAACAGTCAAGATTTTGGAGCCTACTTTTGGCGGCGTAAATTTGGAAGACATCAAAGCGCCCGAATGTTTTGAAATAGAACGCCGCCTCCGCGAAGAAATGGATATTCCAGTGATGCACGACGACCAGCACGGCACGGCCATTATCAGTGCGGCCGCGCTGCTGAACGCGCTCGAACTGGTCAATAAAAAGATAGAAGACATTCGTATTGTGGTTTCGGGGGCGGGCGCATCGGCTATTTCTTGCACCAAACTATACAAAGCACTGGGCGTACGCGCCGACATGATTGATATGTTTGACAGCAAGGGGCATATCAACCAAAACCGCACCGACCTCGACGACATGAAAAAAGAGTTTGTGTCGCCACGTGCCTATGCTTCACTGGCCGATGCCATGGTCAATGCCGATTTGTTTTTGGGACTATCTAAGGCCAACTTAGTCTCGCAAGACATGGTGCGCAGCATGGCCAGCGACCCCATGGTGTTTGCAATGGCCAACCCCGACCCCGAAATTACGTACCCCGATGCCATTGCGGCACGCCCCGACGTAATCATGGCCACGGGTCGTTCAGATTATCCCAATCAGGTCAATAATGTGTTGGGTTTCCCGTATATTTTTAGAGGTGCGCTTGACATTCGCGCTCGCGAAATAAACGAAGAAATGAAACTCGCTGCTGTGCGGGCATTGGCCGATTTAACCAAAAAACCCGTGCCCGACATCGTCAATTTGGCCTACAACACCACGAACTTGGCCTTTGGCCGCGAGTATATTATTCCAAAACCCGTGGACCCGCGTTTGCTCACTACGGTAGCCCCTGCTGTGGCCAAAGCAGCCATGGACAGCGGCATAGCCAAGTTTCAAATCACCGATTGGGACGCATACGCTACCCAACTGGAAAAACGCCTCGGTCAAGACAACCAAATTTCGCGGGTTCTTATCAATAAAGCCCGTAAAGACCCCAAGCGGGTGATTTTTGCCGATGCCGAAAACGTGCAGGTGTTGCGGGCAGCCCAACAAATACGCGATGAAGGCATTGCTACGCCCATTTTGCTGGGCGACGCGAACAAAATTCAGCCCATTATCGAAATCAACCAGCTCGATTTGGAGGGTATTCAAATCATTGACCCCAAGTCGCCCGAGCAAGCCAAAAATATGGAGCGCTTCTCTGAATTGTTCTTCCAAAAACGCCAACGCAAGGGCGTGAGCCGCATGGAAGCCAACAAGTCTATGTACTACCGCAATTATTTTGGGGCAATGATGGTAGAAACAGGCGAAGCCGACGCGCTTATTTCGGGCCTAACGCGCAACTATCCCGACACCATTCGACCTGCTTTGCAGATTATTGGCACCGAGCCTGGCATCAGCAAAGTGGCAGGTATGTATATGTTGCTTACCCGCCGTGGGCCCGTTTTTTTGGCCGACACCACGGTCAATTTCAACCCCAGCGTCGAAGATTTGGTAGAAATTACGTTGCTGACGGCCAAAGCTGTGGAGAATTTTAACATCAAGCCGCGCATTGCGTTGGTAACCTATTCTAACTTTGGCTCTGCCCGCGACGGCGAAGATGCTCAAAAAATGAGCAAAGCAGTACAATATTTACAAAAAAATCACCCAGACTTGATTGTAGATGGCGAAATTCAAGCTCACTTGGCTTTCGATACAGCACTGCTACGCGAAAATTATCCGTTCTCTAAATTGGCCGAAGACGGTGCCAACGTGCTGATATTCCCCAACTTATCAGCCAGCAACATTGCTTACAATTTGCTCAAAGAAGTGGGTGAGTATGAGGCCATTGGCCCAGTGCTGTTGGGTATTCGTAAGCCTGTACACGTGTTGCAGTTGGGCAGTTCCGTGCGCGAAATCGTAAATATGGTGGCCATTGCGGTAGTAGAAGCCCAGATGAAAATCCGCTAAAACTGTCGCTGCCAGTGGTAAATTGTCCCTTCTTCGGGGCCGGGCAGTTCGCCCATCAACGCAAATTGCAACTTTTGCAGTACGCGAGTAGAGGCGTTGTTGGGCGAAATAGTGTGGGCATTGATGGCTTTGATGGTGGCGTTTCGTTGCGCAAAATCAAGGAGTGCGGCGGCGGCTTCGGTGGCCAAACCTTGCCCACGGTAGGTTTCTTTTATTTCGTAGCCAATCTCCACTTGCCCGTCTTCCGAAGGTTTTCCCTTGAAGCCGCAAACGCCTATCAATAAATTGTCGGCTCGATGTACAATGAGTTTGCCACCCCACATTTCTAAGGAGGGGTCTTCTTTTACCAACTTCAAAAATGCGGGAAAAGAGTCGGCGTATTCAGTCCAGCGTTTGGGTACATTAGCCCCCAATGCCATGCTGAGGGTTTTGTTACTCATCAAAGCGGCCTCCCAAAGCGTGGCATCGGCGTGAATCAGGTGGAGGCGTTCGGTTTTAATCATGTCAAATCTAAAAAGTAATGCGGCAGCAAACTTAGCCATTTTTTGTTTATCAAACCTTTTTGAATTGCATCTACATGACTGCCACGCCCGAACAAGCCCTCAAAGAAATTCGCCAAAAAAAGATTCAGCCGCTGTATTTTATTCACGGCGACGAGCCTTTTTACATTGAACAATTGGCCGATGCCCTCGAAAAAGCCGTTGTGCCAGAATCCGAAAAAAGTTTCAATCAGTTTGTGGTTTTTGGCAAAGACTTGGAAGTGGGCGCGGTGGTCAATTATGCGCGGCGGTTTCCGTTTATGGCCGAGCGGCAACTGGTACTGGTCAAAGAAGCGCAGCAAGTGGCAGGCATAGACAACAAAGACAAAAACGCGCTGCTCGAACAATACGCCCTCAATCCGCTGCCTTCTACGGTGTTGGCAATCTGTTTTCAGGGTAATTTTGACGCGCGTAAATCGTTGCCCAAGTCGTTTGAAAAAAACGGTGTACTGGTGCAATCCAAAAAAATGTACGACAACAAACTGCCCGATTGGGTGGCCGAATACATTCGTTCGCGGGGCGCGAAGGTGAGCCCCAAGGCCATTCAGATGTTGGTAGAATACATTGGCAACGACCTCAAACGCATCGCAAGCGAAGTGGACAAAATGCTCTTCAACCTCACGGTGGCCGAGGAAATATCGGCGGCAGTAGTAGAAAAATACGTAGGTATCAGCAAAGAATACAACGTTTTTGAATTACAAAAAGCCCTCACCCAGCGCGATGTTCTGAAAGCCAACCGAATAGCCAATTATTTGGCAGCCAACCCCAAGGAAAACCCGCTGCCGCAGGTGCTGATTATTCTCTATAATTTTTTCAGCAAACTGCTGATTGTACACAGCTCCCGCGATAAGTCGGAGGCGGGCGTGGCAGCGGCGTTGGGTATCAATGCTTTTTTTGCCAAAGATTATTTATTGGCCGCACGCAACTACAATCTCTGGCATACCGTTCAGATAATCAGTGCTTTGCGCCAAGCCGACAATGCCTCCAAAGGCATCGAAACTGGTGCTGCCAACAGCGACGCTATCTTGAAAGAATTGGTGTTCAAAATCTTGCACTAATTTGTAGTCAAGTAGTTGGGCAGAAATAGGTGGTTGGCCGCTGTGACGCTATTATTGTTGGTGGCACGACTGATTTAATACGCTGAATAAAAGCACCTTAAGTAATAGTCGTGCCACCAATTAAATATCAAACAGAATCAATAATACTACTTTCTTTTCTTGGGTTTATCACCTCCCATTGGGTGGTTTGAGACCGCCATCTCTTGCACAAAACCCCCTTTTGCGTCAAATTGAAGCACTTTTTTGGTATTATCGGCTTGTGAGATAGCCACGTAATATACACCGTTGGCATCAGTGCCAGCGTGCTTAATGGTAGCCCCTGCATACTTGCTGGTTACGTAGCTGGTAATGGTGGCTGGCAAAGCCGCCACTTCTACTTTGGTGAGTTTTGCGCCTTTCGGGTAGCGTTTTAGTTCTTCCTTAAACGTGCCATTGGCATTGAAAAGTAAGCCTTTGTTGGTGCCATCGGTGTTTTTAAGACCCACCACGTACTGACCAGTGGCATCTTTGCCCGCAAACTGAATCTCAGCCCCCGCATGGTTAGTGGCTAAATAGGTTTTGATGGCCGCTGGCAAATCGGCAGCAGCTACGTCGGTGAGTTTACCTTTGCATCTCTCTTTGGTTACGCTGTCGCCTTGCGCAGATACCCGCGCCGCCGATAATTCTACAATGCTGTTAAAATCGTCTTCTTCGGTAGCAGTGATACTTTCGCGGTTGCAACTGGCCAATGAAATGGCAAACAACGCCAAAACAAAAAACATTGATTTTTTCATGATTTGATTTTTTTTGAATAAAAATGAAGAGTGAATAGACTGAAAAATGCGCGCTTTTTCAATCTATTGAGCCATTACGGAACCGCTGCGGCAAACGTTGCCTTGGTGTTGCAATTTTTTTTTGAATTCAAGGTTTATTTTGGATTTCAAAAACATATTCATCGGAATACGCTTTGAAATCTGTTTTTTTTAAGGCTGTATTGTCGAATTAGGCCGCACGGGCGGCCGTGCATTGGCGTTTTCATTTAAACCTCTTTCCCAGGAGTAATAGGAGAAAAAAAAGAATACTTGACAATCCAGTTTTTGAGCTATTTCTTGGGGGCCTTAAATTCTTATGGTTGTTACGAGGGTATTAAAACCCCTTAAAAGCGTTGGTCATCAATTAATTATAAATTTAAAAATAATCGAAACTATCACTCGAAAAGGAATAATCCAGGGCAAATGCTTGAAACATATTTACTACAATTTCAAGATGGCCAATTCAACCCGTCGGTGCAACAATACCCAAAAAATCGCGTTATTTAAGTTGCTGAATAAACCCTATTTTTAAATCCCACAGCTAGACTATGCCACTCGCCGCCACCCTCGAAAAAATTGCGCCGCTCTCTGACGAATGTAAAACTGCCCTAAGAGCCGTAACACATCTCAAAAGCTACCTCCAAGGACGCACTTTGGTAGCACCAGGCCAAATTAACGACAAGCTATATTACATCGAAAAAGGATTGGTACGAATTTTTAGCGACAGCGACAGCGACAGCGACAGCGACAGCGACAGCGACAGCGACAGCGACAGCGACAAAACCATTACATCTTGGTTTGGACGAGAGGGCGGCTTCGTGTGTTCGGTACAAAGCTTTTTTAACCAAAAACCTTCCCTTGAGTCCATCCAACTGCTGGAAGATAGCCAACTATGGGTTATTTCGTACGCCGATTGGGAGCGTATAATGGTTGAGTTTCCTGAACTCAACCTACATTTCAGAAAAGTTTATCAGTATTATTTGACAGTCTATGATGCTCGCGTTTACTTATTACGACAAAAAAACGCTGAAAAACAATACAAAGTATTTTTGAAACGCTACCCCAAATTGGCAAATCGGGTACACATAAAATACATCGCTCAATACTTGAACATACATCCTGTTACCTTGAGCAAAATTCGTAATAAACTCAAAAACAGCAAGTTATAGATTTTTAACTTAGTTTAGGCTAACTTTTATCTTAGTTCAAACTAATTTTTATCTCAAAACAGTACTTTACCTTTGTAGAAGAAAAAGCCGCTATTGCTTTTGACAGCTTGAAGCGGCTTTTTTAAACAATTTAAACAGTTCTTACGAACCATTTAAAACCAAATGTAAAAGTAGGAAAAGCACTACGACGGTGGTGTTTTTATTGTCCGAATGTCTGTTGCAACGGCAAAAAGGTAATGTTTGAAAACCTTTAATTTCAAGCAAAAAGAATGCCCTTCCTAAGTTTGGAGACCGCGAGAAGGGCAATAGTCTCAATGTTTCACATTAAAACCATGTAAAAGTATGAAAAATCTGTGTATGACCAAAATTGCTGGGTTATTTCTCAGCATTGGTTTCGTTTGGTTGTTGTCTTCTTGCGGTAAGAATAACGAATCTGTTTCGCCAGCATCTGAGCCTGTTGAATTGACAACATTGAAAGATGGTGAGTATGATCCAATGCTCGAAGAGGTTGCCAAAGCGGTGGCTGGCTCGCTTAATGAAGTATCAATGCGAATCTTCATTAAGGATGAAGCGTTGAAGAAGTTTGATGGTGATTATGATATACTTTACCGTAACGTACAAAATAAAATTGTGAATGGGCAGTCGGTTAAAAGTATCTTTTCTACCTCAGCACGTAACAATGCCTCAAGAGAAATTCCCCTTGATTTAGGTAAGATACTGGCAAAATATCCCTTGCTGAATATCTCTGTACCCGTCAATGTGGAGAAGTGGGACGCAAATAGTTATGAGCCTTTGGTGGTAGTGATCCCCAACATTAAGGACGAGTCAAAATTAGATAAAATCAAGGCTTACGACAAAAGAGGAAACGTTCATTGGTTGGATGCCCAGAAAGTACCAAATGTACCCGTAATTGCGGTCGGCATAAACGAAAGGACTACATTGCAGCCAAACGGAGTTGCTGTTGTGAGGACAGATTTTTTAAAGACCACTTTCCGTAATGGGCGAACGAGTCTGGAGGAGGAGCTACCACCTATTGAAAATGGTGGTAGTGGTGGTGGTAGTACCTCTTGCACAGCACCATATTCATCAAATATGGTGCTGAAAGGGTATAAGTCAGAAAATATTGGTGCGATAGAGTCATGGGCTAATGGTGCCCCAGAAATTAGAATGTCATGTTCATATGTCAACCAAAGTGGAATTGGGGTCAATGTTTTTGGTGGTATATATGGTTCTTTAAATGAACCAAATTATCGCTCATGGGTTGATAACACTTGGTGGAACTTCAATAATACTCTTTTTACTTGGCAGCCTTCCTATGGAGATGTAATAAGTTTTGTTCTCTGGGAAGAAGACGTGGGTACTATTGTCGATAAACCTTTTACAATCAAAGGAAAGTTTTCGGGAATCGAACTTAGTATTGAGTTCAATTTTAAACTAAAAGATGATGACGAGCAGATAGGCACATTTCCTGTGTATAGAGAAAACCTCTGCAACAACCAAAGCTACGGGAATACTAGTTTGTATTTTCGATTAGGGTACTAAATTATTCACTGGGACTGACCTACATTATGTTTGGGTCAGTCCTTACAATCCACAAAGCAATGAAAAATCGAATCATTTTGTTGGCTCTATTGAGCTTTACTACGTTCTCTTGCGAGAAAGAAAATAGCGTTATCAACCAATTAGAAGGCAAATGGAATGTGTCCGAACTCCAATTTAGTGGAAATGCACAAAGTCTGAATACCCAAAAAGATTCGGTGGCAAAAGTTACGGAAACCTCCATTGAGTTTGCCGTCTGCAACGCACGCAACAATAGTGGTGGAGGCGACACACGCTGTCGGGTTTACATCACAGAGAATGCCAAACGTTATGAACTTGTTTACCAAGTAGATGCCGATAAGCAACGGGGCAATATGGTTTCCTTTTATCCCTTCGGTGAATCCGCAATTATAAGCAGCCCAGCCTATCAAAGAATTCTTAAGAAATGGGATGGGATTTATCAAATTATTGAATCAAGTCGCAAAAATTTGGTTATTGTTCGTGAATATGACTGTACTCAAATTAACAGCATCAATTATTGCAATAAAATGAGGGTGATTGCCAGTAGATAGTACCCCATGAGAAGCTCATTATTGTTCCTTTTTTTTATCACTCTATCGTTGGTCGGATTTGCGCAAAAAGTTACCATCAGTGGCTACGTGCGCGAACGAGGCAGTAAAGAATCATTGATAAATGTTTCGGTGGCAATTCCTGCTTTGAAAGTAAGCACGCAGACCAATCTCTACGGTTTTTTTTCCATCACCATTCCGCAAACGGCAGAATTGGAGGTGGTTTTTTCGGCTTCGGTCTATCAGCTTCAAAAAACAACCCTAAAAGCTACCCAAAATCAACGCATTGAGATTGAAATGACCGTTAAATCAATAGATTTAAACGAGGTAGTTATATCTGAACGTCAAGAACGGGTAAGCGAAAGCGAGCAAATGAGCGTGATTTCTTTGCCCGTCAGTCAAGTAAAAGACATTCCAGCGCTGTTGGGAGAAAAAGACGTAATGAAAGCCCTGCAGTTGATGCCTGGCGTGCAAAAAGGACGCGAAGGCACGGCGGGTTTGTACGTGCGCGGGGGCGGCCCTGACCAAAACTTGTTAATTTTGGACGATGCCGTGGTGTATAACGCCAACCACTTGTTTGGTTTTTTTTCGGTATTCAACGGCGACGCCCTCAAAAGCATAGAACTGACCAAAGGGGGCTTTCCTGCGCGGTTTGGCGGGCGGCTTTCGTCGGTGGTAGAAATGCAAATGAAGGAAGGAAACAAGCAAAAATTTCAGGGCGAAGCAGGCATTGGGTTGCTTTCGAGCCGCCTAACGCTGGAAGGACCACTAAAAAAAGGCGTATCTTCTTACTTAATTTCGGCGCGGCGGTCGTATGCCGATGTCGTACTACGTCCTTTGAGCGGCGGCAGTTTCCCAACTCTTTATTTTTATGACCTAAACACGAAAGTAAACTACGAATTTGGTCAAAAAAACAGGCTCTACCTCAGCGGCTATTTTGGGAGAGATGTTTTTGATTTTAGGGAAAAAAGCTTTGACAGAAGCAGAGAAAGTAACAATGGTTTTAGCTGGGGCAATACCACCACAACCCTCCGCTGGAATCACCTTTTTAGCGAAAAAGTGTTCAACAATACGTCGCTCATTTTTACGAATTACAACTTTAAAGTTTATAACGAAGAAACTACCAACCGAGGCACTTATCTGCTTCAATATTCGTCAGGAATTAGGGATTTTACCTTCAAATCTGACTTTGACTTTTTGCCCTCCGCCCAACACAGTATTCGCACGGGATTGATACTAACGGCGCACCGTTTTACGCCCAGTGCCATTGTTCTAAAAGACACCCGCATTGATTTGAATAATACAAAAAGTACGTTTACCGATGCCGTCGAAACGGCCATTTATGTAGAAGATGTTTGGCGAGCGAACGAGAAATTGAGCATGAACGCGGGGCTTAGATTGAGCAATTTTAACGTGAAAAGCAAAAGCTATTTCAACCTCGAACCACGCTTTTCGGGTTCGTACAAAATCAACGAAGATTTGGCAATAAAAGCCTCCTACGCGCGCATGAACCAATATATTCACTTACTTTCAAACTCTGGACTGGGCTTACCAACCGATTTGTGGGTGCCAGCCACCGACCGAATAGCCCCGCAAACTTCGGAACAATTTGCCATTGGAATTGCCAAAGACTTTACCAAAAAAAACCTTTCATTGACAGTAGAAGGCTTTTACAAGAATATGAACAACATCATTGACTACAAAGAAGGTGCCAATTTTTTGCTTTTAGACCTTGGCCCAGACGCTCAGAAATTGAGCGAAATTGACTGGCAAGACAACGTAACTTCGGGCAAAGGCAGAGCGTATGGCATAGAGGTGATGTTGCAAAGAAAAGTGGGCAGATTGTCGGGCTGGGTCGGCTATACACTTTCACGAATAATACACCAGTTTGATGAGATTAACAAAGGGCAAGAATTTGCCCCAAGATATGACCGCCGACACGATTTTTCCATCGTAGGAATTTATCAACTCAATAAAAAAATTACGCTCTCAACCACGTGGGTATATGGAACAGGCAATAATATAACCATTCCCATCGCCCAGTCGCGGGTAAGTGGCTATTCTAATGATTTTAATCGCTCAACAAAAGTTCAATATTATGGCCAACGAAACGCATTTCAGGCTGCTCCCTACCATCGTTTAGACGTAGCCGTCAAATTTTACAAACAAAAAAAGCGCGGAGAACGGACTTGGGAAGTGGGGGTTTATAATGCCTACAATCGCATTAATCCTTTTTACTACCAAAGCAGGCAGGACTACGATTTTACGACCCAAACATCGGGCGACACAAAACTATACCGCAGGGGGCTTTTTCCTGCTGTGCCTTCGGTGAGCTATAATTTTAAATTTTAAGTCAATGAAAATCAGATTATTGCTTTTACTGTTTCTTAACTTTTTGATTTCTGGTTGCGAGGGTGGGTTTCTCTCCGTGGAAGAGAAATCGGTCAATATTCCGTCGAGTACAGCCCCCACAATTACGGCTTTTTTGTGTCCACAAGATAGTGTTCACACCGTTCGGTTGTATCGTACAATACCCGTTGTGGGGGCAGACAATCTCAGAGAATGGAATGCCAACGTAGGCAAAGGCGTGGTAACACTCAGCGATGAAATCCAGACGGTAACGCTTCAACCAGAAAAAAACCCAGTTGGTGTGTTCAGAATAAAGGCAAAAGATTTTAGGGTGATGGCTGGCAAAACCTACAAGTTGAACGTTGTTACTTATGACGGACAAAAAGCGGAGGCAACTTGCACGATTCCTTTGAGTAAAATAGACATTAGAAAGGCCAATACCAAATTGGCAAATAGTGCAGATCCTTCCGATCCAATTTATTTTGTAACATGGATAGATATTGCCAATGAGCAAAATTATTATGCGGTGAACGTGGTGCAGGGGCAAGTAAACTTTACTACTGGCGAAAGAAGGGTTAGTTACGACTCAGGAGGAGAGGTAATTGCAGATGTTGGTTTTGAAGGCAAAGAGTTAATCACCAAAAGGAGTTTTTTGATGCAAAAACGCCGCAATGCAAGCGATGGCTTTTCTTTTGTTTCAGAAATTCAGTTGTTAAATACGGACATCAATTTTTACCGTTATCACAAAGATTTAGAAATCTTGCAAATCAGTGACGATAACCCCTTATCTGAACCAACCAATATTTATTCTAATATCAAAGGTGGATTCGGCGTTTTTGCGGGTTTTACAAGAGCGAGTGGGTATTTTTGAATAGTACAAGGTGCGTAAATAATCTTCATCACATTCGCTACAATTTCAAGATGGCCAATTCAACCCGTCGGTTGCGGCGACGCTCGGTTTCGGAAGTGCCTTTACTGACGGGGCGCGTGGGGCCGTAGCCTTTGGTTTGAACGCGGCCAACGGCTATGCCTTTGCCCACCAAATATTGCTTAACGGCATCAGCGCGATTGAGCGATAGCTTCACGTTTTCGTCGAAATCTCCCAAATTGTCGGTGTGGCCTTCTACGCGCACCTCTACCTTGGGGCTGTCTTGCATAAACGACACCAAGCGGTCGAGTTCGGCGTAAGAAGTAGGTAGCAACTCAAATTTTGCCACGTCAAAATACACATTATTAAGCGTAATGGCCTCGCCCACCGCCACGGGCGTGAGCAATATTTCAACGTTACTTTCTTGGCCGCCCGCCGTTTTGGAGAGGTCAAAAACGCCACTGGCGGGCAAATAGCCCTTGGCCGACACCGCATAGTTGTAGCGTTGATTGGGAGCTAAACTCAGCTTAAACTTACCCGACGAGGCCGATAATTGCAACGAATCAAAGCCGTTGTCGTCGTTTGGCACTACGCAATTGATTTTGGCCGCCACGGGTTGCTTGGTCTTGGCATTTAACACCGTGCCGCGCACCGTAGCCAAAGTAGATACGGTAGTAGAGGGAACAGGCAGCGGCGCGTCGGCGGCGATGGGTGGTTCTGGCTTTGGTTTGGTGGGTTGAGGCTTGGTTTTGGGTTTCGGATTTTTGATGTGAATACCATAAAAATTCCAAAACTGAAATCCTTTATAATCTTTACCTTCGTACATATCAAAAACCTCAATACCAGGCGTTAAACGCTCAAAATAAACCACAAACTTCACCCTGTCGCCCACGTAAACCCGCTGATTTTCGGGTGAAATCGCAATGCCTTCTGCTTTGATAAACCTAAATTTTTTATTGACGTTTTGGGGTTCGTACAGCCTACTTTTAGGGTCAATCTGAATGTTTTCGTTGGTAGCTCCAGAACCGCCGTCGCCATTGCCAAATAAATCAAAAAGCGAAGGCCGCTGTCTGGTATTTTCGTAGCTAAAATAAATAATGGTGTAATCGTTGGTGAGTTCTATTTTGGTAATCTCTACGTAATCCCTCGTTTGTTCTTGCACGTAAGGGCGCATGGTGGTTATTTTTTGGCCAAAAGTGGGCGTAACAACCCACCACGCCACACTCAAAACTGCTATCAATAACTGGGTTTTCATGTTTTTAGGAGTATTCTGTTGCCTGCAATAACGTTGCTGCGGTTTGATTAGTGCAGCAACATTGTTAAAATTCGTTAAAATAATTGACCCATATTTTGGGGTTAAAACATCGTTTTAGGCTATGTTTTGGGGCGTAAAGTCGAATTTCTATAAAAAATATCCAAAATACAAGCCATCAGTACTTTATATTGCGCAAATAAACGACTAATTTTGCGGCCAATTCTTAAAACTATTCATCAGAATTTATCCGAACATATTTCTCTATCAATGGCAAACACAGCAAACACTGGCAAAGTAACACAAGTAATTGGACCCGTAGTGGACGTATCTTTTGCAAATGCCGCCAGACTTCCAGCTATCTTGGACGCTCTGGAAATTACCAAAGCAAACGGTCAAAAAATCGTATTGGAATGTCAGCAGCACCTCGGTGAAGACCGTGTGCGTACCATCGCAATGGACAGTACGGAGGGTATTCAGCGCGGTATGGAAGTAGTTGGTACTGGCCAACCCATGACCATGCCCACTGGCGAAGCACTCAAAGGACGTTTGTTTAACGTGGTAGGCGAGGCCATTGACGGCATGAAACCCGTCAGCAAAGAAAACGGAATGTCTATTCACCGCGCAGCTCCCAAATTTGAAGAATTGGCTACTTCTACGGAGGTGCTTTACACGGGTATCAAAGTAATTGACCTGTTGGCTCCTTACGTGAAAGGTGGCAAAATTGGTCTTTTTGGTGGTGCAGGTGTGGGCAAAACCGTATTGATTATGGAACTAATCAACAACATTGCCAAAGCCTACGCTGGTTTGTCGGTGTTTGCGGGAGTGGGTGAGCGTACTCGTGAGGGCAATGACTTGCTCCGCGAAATGATTGAGTCGGGCGTTATTAAATACGGTGAGGCTTTTCAGCACAGCATGGAAGCAGGCGGCTGGGATTTGACCAAAGTAGATTATGACGAACTGGCCAAGTCGCAGGCGACGTTGGTGTTTGGACAAATGAACGAACCACCAGGTGCCCGCGCTCGCGTGGCGTTGTCAGGTTTGACCGTAGCCGAGCACTTCCGCGATGGCGACGGCACGGGCACTGGCCGCGATATTTTGTTCTTTATTGATAATATTTTCCGCTTTACGCAGGCAGGTTCTGAGGTATCGGCGCTGTTGGGTCGGATGCCTTCGGCAGTAGGATACCAGCCTACTTTGGCAACCGAAATGGGTGCCATGCAAGAGCGTATTACTTCTACTAAAAGAGGCTCTATTACCTCAGTACAAGCCGTTTACGTACCTGCCGATGACTTGACTGACCCCGCGCCAGCTACTACTTTTACGCACTTAGATGCCACCACGGTATTGAGTCGTAAAATTGCGGAGTTGGGTATTTATCCTGCTGTGGACCCGCTCGATTCTACTTCGCGCATATTGAGCGCCCAAGTACTCGGCGATCACCACTACGACTGCGCCCAGCGCGTAAAACTGATTTTGCAACGCTACAAAGAATTGCAAGACATCATTGCCATTTTGGGTCTGGAAGAGCTCTCAGAAGAAGATAAATTGACCGTAAGCCGCGCTCGTCGTGTGCAGCGTTTCTTGTCGCAGCCATTTTTTGTGGCCGAACAATTTACGGGTTTGAAAGGAGTATTGGTGCCCATCGAAGAAACCATCAAAGGCTTCAACATGATTATCAACGGCGACTACGACCACCTGCCCGAATCGGCTTTTAACTTGGTTGGAAACATTGAAGATGCCATCTCAAAAGGCGAGCGTTTGTTGAAAGAAGCTGCAGCAAATTAATTTGAAAATGTGGTAATTTGAAAATATGCCAATGCACCACTTTTCAAATTACCGCATTTTCAAATCTTCAAATTAAAAAAACTATGAACTTAGAAATAATTACTCCCGATAAAAAAGTATTTGCTGGCCAAGCTACGGCTGTTACATTTCCTGGGGCTGACGGTCAGTTTCAGGTTTTGAATCAGCACGCACCGCTCGTTAGCACCATTGGAAAAGGTAGCTTGGTGGTAGAATCGGCAGGAGGCAAAAACACGTACCAGATTAACGGCGGTGTGGTAGAAGTACTGAACGACAACGTGTTGGTACTGGCCGAAGCCATTGCTTGATACAATAAAATAGGCCAAAATGAGTGCGACAGTGCGACATGGTGTCCGTACTGCCGCACTCATTTTTTTATTGAATACCCGCAAAAGGGTCGGCAGTCATTCCCAGTTCTTGCCATGATTGCCCCGCTTTTAAGTTTTCGATGGTGATGGCAACTGGCCCCAATTTGTGTTTGGTGGCTACCTGCGCCCCCGTTGGCAGTTTTTGCCAGCTTTCCCAAGTGGCTTCGAGGCCGCCAATGGGCAAAATAGAAACCCACATTTGGTAGTGCGTTGGCAAACCATTTTTGTCCAAAAACCACAAATAAGAATCGTTGGGCGTAACACCACCGCTTTTATAAGTTACCAAAAGCGCGTCTTTGCCGTCTTTCTGCGGCACAATACGCCGTTCCGTGCCTTCGTCCAGTATTTTGTTGGGGGCAATGAGCCAAAAAGAATCGTTGCAAAAATACGCCCAAGCCTTACCCCGCTCCACGTCAAGCTCGTTGCCCGTTTGCGGTTTGTTGTCCACAAAAGCCTGGCCTTTTGGCCAATCTGTCAGGTTGAGTAGCACGCGCTTGTTGCCCCACTGCACTTGCACCAAATTGCGCTGCTTGTCCCACAGGTATTGGTGTCCTCCTGAGAAATCCCAAGCCACTATGTTGGTTTTTTGCCAAGCGTCGTAACCCGTGGCGCGTAGCATTTTTTGGGCAAGCGAGTCGGCTTCCGCGCTTTTTTGGCCTTGTGGCAGGGGTTTGTTTTGATACCAACAAAAAACAACCAACCCAAGAGCCGAAACCAGAAAGCTAATAGCAAACCACTTAAAAAACTTTTTCATTCGATTAAAACGAGATTAGGTTTTGAAAACACGAAGCTACCATTTTTTATTTGAGCAAAATAAATTTGTTTCAAGTCTCTTTATAAGTTTGCACAGACATAAAAATTGCCAAAGAATCGAACTGTTCCAAACGAAATCGTAGCTTTGTGCGTTCTAAATAAAATTAAAATACACACAAATGGCACTCAAATTACGCTTAGACGAAGATATTAAACAGGCCATGCGCGCCAAAGATGCCGACCGTTTGCGGGCATTAAGAGCCTTAAAATCAATGATTTTGCTCGAAGAAACCAAAGAAGGTGGCACGGGTGTACTCAGCCCCGACGACGAAATGAAGCTACTCGCCAAAGCCGCTAAACAACGCCGCGACTCGGCCACTATTTACCAAGAACAAAACAGGCCTGATTTGCTCGAAAAAGAACTGGTCGAAATTGCCGTTATTGAAGAATACCTGCCCAAACAGCTCACCGAAGAAGAAGTAAAAGTCGTTTTGCAAGAAATAATGACGCGCGTAGGAGCAAAAACCCCCGCCGATATAGGCAAAGTAATGGGCGTAGCCATGAAAGAACTGGCAGGAAAAACCGACGGAAAAGTAGTCCAAACGTTGGTCAAAACGCTGTTGAGCTAACCCAACACCTATTGACCGCTGCGGGAACAGTCCGCTGCTGCGGGCCTATTGACTACTGACCATTCACTACTGACCATTCATGTCAAGTCTTGATATTTTTATTCTTATTCCGCTGGTTTGGGGAGCTTACAACGGCTATCGCAAAGGTTTGTTGGTAGAGATTGTGGGCGTGCTGGCGTTTATTTTAGCCATGATTGTAGGATTCAAGTTCTTGCAATTTGGCACCGATTTGCTCGCGCCTTACATCAGCACCGAACTCACCCGACGCATTTTGCCGTATTTAGCGTTTTCCATCATCTTTTTCCCAACCGTTTTTTTGGTCAATCGGCTGGGATATTCACTGCGTAGTATGCTGAGGTACAGCATTTTAGGTACTTTTGATAATTTGGCAGGGGCTGCCGTGGGTATTTTTACGTGGGTTTTCGGCATCAGCGTTTTTTTCTGGTTACTCAGCACCGTCAATATTCAGCTACCCGCCAAGCACAGCAAAAACAGCTTTTTAGTGCCGCTCGTTACGCCCATTGCTCCCAAAATTATCAGCAACGTATCAGACTGGATTCCAACGGGTGGCAACTTAATTAGAGAATGGAAACGCAAAAATGCCGACTAAATTAAATACTAAATTGGCCAAGCTGCGCGTTATAAATACAGTTGTGCTGGCATTGCAGGCTGTAAGAGTGGTGAAGATGGGTAATATGCAATGCTGGCACGACTTTTTTATGCCACTTCCATCAAGGCTTTGAAAGTCTTTTTCCCTTTCGCAAAATACCCCCAAATCACACTTCGAGGGTACAGCATTTTTAGTTTTTTTGCTTGATTATCAGCAACTTCACTCCAAATCTGACGACGTTTTTTTCTCAAACTTGGCAACATGCCATAAAAGGCAAAATGAGCTTTGATGATAGCCCATACGTTTGCCCATTCCCATTTTGGCAAAAAACGCACCGCTGAAATACCATCTAAAATAAGGCGTAAAAACAAAACCTGACTCAATTGGCTTTTGGGCAGGTTTTTGTAAAGCATAGCCAGACTATTGCGGTAATTCAAAAAAGTTTTAAACGGATTGGAAGGTGGCAATGTACCGCCCCCCACGTGATAAACCACCGAATCTGCGCAACAAAAAATCTGGTGTCCCGCCAATTGCAACCGCCAACACAAGTCAATTTCTTCCATGTGGGCAAAAAAATCCTCGTCAAAACCGCCCATCTGACGAAATAAATTAGCCCTCACTAAAAAACACGCCCCCGATGCCCAAAAAATAGCCTCGGTGGTGTCGTACTGACCCGTATCAGTTTCGCAATCAAAAAACACCCGCCCCCGACAAAACGGATAGCCCAACCTGTCTAAATGCCCCCCCGCTGCACCTGCATACTCGAAAGTATTGCGCTGGTGATGGGCGCGTATTTTGGGCTGGCAAGCTGCAACATTTAGCTCATTATCAAGTAGTTGCAACAACGGGCCAAGCCAGTTGGGCGTTACTTCTACGTCAGAGTTGAGCAACAAATAATAGTCGGCTTCAATTTGTTCCAAAGCTCGGTTGTACCCACCCGCGTAGCCATAATTGGCCGCAAGCTGAATCACTGGCACGTTGTGATAATGGGCGTTGAGCCACGCTACTGAGCCATCGGTAGAGGCACTGTCGGCCACATAAACGGTACTTTCTGCCGAATATGCCACCACAGATGGCAAGAATTGCTCCAGAAAATGTTTTCCGTTGTAATTTAAAATAACAACTGCTACTTTAGATTTCATTTCATCAATTTGCCCAAATCCAACCCCGGAATATTGGGCAACAGTCCCTCGGTAGATTGGCGCATGTGCTCTTTTATTTGGTCTTCTATTTTTTCGAGGGCGTTGTTTACCGCCGCCAACACCAAATCTTGCACCATCTCGGCATCTTCGGGACGCAGCAAATCAGGGTCAATTTCGAGCGAAATTACCTTTTTTTGGCCATTTACGGTTGCTTTTACCATTCCCCCGCCCGACTCGCCCGACTCTGACAAATCGCCTAAACTTTCTTGGGCTTCTTTCATCTTGGCCTGAAATTCTTTCACTTTCCCAAGCATACCCATCATGTCTCCCATTCCTCCAAACATAGTTTTTTGTTTTTTTTTGACAAATATACAGAAACAACGCTGCTCTTTACAAAATGTTCGCAGTACAAATAATATTTTTCGTTCGTCAAAAATTGTATTTCTAAAATTATATTTCTACTTTTGCAGTCCGATTTTTGGAAGTAAACTATTCACGGGCATAGTATAAGGGTAGTACAGAGGTCTCCAAAACCTTCGGTCTGGGTTCGAATCCTGGTGCCCGTGCCAATTTTTTGCAAGAAAATGAACAAAGTAATCGAGTTTTTCAGCGCTTCTTGGGAAGAAGTTAGATTCAATGTTACCTGGCCAAAAGTCAGCGACTTACAGTCAAGTACCACGCTGGTATTGGTGGGCTCGCTTATTTTTGCGGCAGTAGTGGGCTTAATGGACTTTGTTTTTGAAAACGCCCTAAATCTTCTTTATCAGTCATTTTGATAACCTTAATATATAGGTTGTCTAATTACTTACATCAGGTATGAGCAATTTGAATTGGTATGTTTTGCGGGCAGTATCTGGCCAAGAGAAGAAAATTAAGGTCTATCTTGAAAACGAAATAGCTCGTCAGCACCTTGAAGAGTCTATTCCCGAAATATTGATTCCTTCGGAAAAAATTTATGAGATGAGAAATGGCAAAAAGCGCATCAGAGAAAAAGCGTTTTTTCCTGGCTACATCATCATATCAGCCGACTTGTCGCACGGTGAGGCCAATCACCTCATTACGAGTATGCCAGGTGTTTTAGGATTTTTGGGCAATACCAACGGTAACTCCAAAGTACCCGTACCACTCCGACAGTCGGAGATAAACCGTATTTTGGGTAGAGTTGAAGAAGCCATTCAAGAAGTAGAAACGCCGAAGGTTAATTTCTTGCGCGGCGAAAATGTTAAAATTATTGATGGACCATTTACTGGGTTCATTGGTTCAGTAGAAGAAATATTTGACGACAAAAAGAAATTGAACGTCGTTGTAAAAATATTCGGGCGGAATACGCCCGTGGAGTTGAGTTACGCACAAGTAGAAAAAGAAAGCTGAAGTACAAAAATGTTGTCGGGAGCACGGGACGAAGCTTCCATTCGTCCGTCAGCCGTGCGTTAATACCGATAACGCCAACTAAAACTTTAAAAAGATGGCGAAAGAAGTAGCAGGTTACGTCAAATTGCAAGTGAAAGGTGGTCAAGCAAACCCATCTCCACCGATTGGCCCAGCATTGGGTTCAAAGGGTCTGAACATTATGGAGTTCTGTAAGCAGTTCAATGCCCGTTCGCAAGAGAAAATGGGAATGATACTCCCCGTTTTAATTACCTATTACAAAGACAAATCGTTTGACTTTGTAATCAAGACACCTCCCGCAGCAATTTTGTTGAAAGAGGCATCGAAGGTAAAATTGGGTTCTGCCGAACCTAACCGCAAGAAAGTAGGCTCAGTATCTTGGGAGCAAGTGCAGCAAATTGCTGAAACTAAAATGCCAGATTTGAACTGCTTTACGGTAGAGTCTGCCATGAAAATGGTAGCTGGGACAGCACGTAGTATGGGTATTACCGTGTCAGGCAAAGCCCCTTGGGACAACTAATCACCAACGCAAACGAACGTAAAAGACATTTTGAACAATGGCAAAACTGACAAAAAAGAGAAAAGAGGCTATGTCGAAATATGACGCAACGCAGTCGTATTCATTCGAGAAAGCAGCCGAAATTCTGAAAGAAATTACGTACACCAAATTTGACGCTTCTGTTGATATTGATGTGCGTTTGGGCGTAGATCCACGCAAGGCCGACCAAATGGTTCGCGGCGTAGTAGCATTGCCACATGGTACAGGTCGTGAGGTGCGGGTATTGGTACTTTGTACACCCGACCGCGAAGCCGAAGCCAAAGAAGCAGGTGCTGACTATGTAGGTCTTGATGAATACATTCAGAAAATTGAAAAAGGTTGGACAGACGTGGACGTGATTATTACCATGCCCACCGTTATGGCCAAAATTGGACGACTTGGCAAGGTTTTGGGTCCTCGTGGCTTAATGCCCAATCCAAAGTCTGGCACGGTTACGCTTGAAGTAGGCAAAGCCGTAAAAGAAGTGAAAGCAGGTAAAATTGATTTCAAAGTAGATAAGTTTGGCAACATTCACACGAGCGTAGGACGGGTATCTTTTACGCCCGAAAAAATTGCTCAGAATGCGCAAGAACTCGTAGCTACTTTGTTGAAACTCAAGCCTTCTTCTTCTAAAGGTACTTACGTGAAAAGCGTACACTTGTCGAGCACGATGAGTCCAGGAATCATAGTTGACAAAAGCACTATTGCAGGAATATAATTATGACACGCGAAGAAAAAGCCGCTATTATCGGAAAACTTAGCGATAAGTTTCAAACCATTCCGTACTTCTACATTGTAGATGCTGCGGGCATGACGGTAGAACAAACCAACAAGCTACGCCGCAAATGCTATACGCAAGGCGTTGAGTACTTGGTTGCAAAAAACACCCTCATTGCAAAAGCACTCGAAACCCTCGAGACTGACTACACGCCGTTTAACGACACCGTTTTGACAGGTTTCTCAGGTATCATGTTTCACCCGGAGTCGGGCAAGGCTGCCGCAAAACTCATCAAAGAGTTTCGCAAAGAGTCGGGAAATAAAAAATTGAAGTTGAAAGGCGCATCAGTGGACAATAGCTTGTTCATTGGCGAAGATCAACTCGAAACGCTATTGACCCTCAAATCGAAGCAGGAATTGCTCGGAGAAGTAATTGGTCTGTTGCAATCACCTGCCAAAAATGTCCTTTCGGCATTGCAAAGCAGCGGTGGCAAATTGGCTGGTATTCTAAAAACCCTGTCAGAAAGAGAGGGATAATTTGATAATTTGAAAATTTGAAAATTTGACTTTCAACCGATAAGTCCAAAAATTTTCAAATTTACTGATTTTCAAATTTGAAATTTTTCAAACTTTAATCAAAAACAAATTCTAATTTTTTAGTAAAAATGGCAGATTTAAAAGCATTCGCAGAGCAGTTGGTAAACCTTACCGTTAAAGAAGTTAATGAACTTGCTGCAATTTTGAAGGACGAGTATGGCATCGAGCCCGCTGCTGCAGCTCCAGTAATGATGGCTGGCAATGCAGGTGGTGGCGATGACGCTCCCGCAGTAGTTGAGAAAACATCTTTTGATGTTATCTTGAAGTCGGCAGGTGCTGCCAAATTGCAGGTAGTTAAATTGGTGAAAGACCTCACTGGTCTTGGCTTGAAAGAAGCCAAAGACTTGGTTGATGGCGCACCAAAGCCTGTAAAAGAAGGCGTATCGAAAGACGAAGCCGAAGCTTTGAAGAAACAACTCGAAGAAGCAGGTGCCGAAGTGGAAGTAAAATAATTCTAACTTTCATACAGTACCCCAATAGGAATAGGCTTGACAATGCGTCAAGTCTTTTCCTGTTTTAATAAAATATTTACGCGAGAATCGTCAGTGAAGACACTGACAACTGACACAAAGCCATTGCCTGTGTCTTCACAGGCAATTGACCGTAAATTTACAAAACAAACTTCCCAAGTCTGTTTTTTGGCTCTAAAGCCAATCCAAAAATCTTAATTTCTTCCTGCTGGGACAGGAAGCAGGTCTTTGTCCGAAACACGTTGCCACTCGTAGGGTAAAACGCAAAGGGACAGCTACTTGAAAAACTACGAGGCATTGTAAGTTTTTTGCAAACTAATTCTTGAGTTTGAGCGTTTTTATTTATTGACCGCCCAAATCCACATTCACCCAAAAACTTATCGAAAGCCTTGCTAACTAACACAACTCCACGCAGAAACTTTGCCCGGATTACACCAGTTCTTGAGTATCCGGACTTTCTCGCTATTCAAGTAAAATCTTTTAGAGATTTTTTTGACTTGAATACCGCCCCCGAAAACCGCTCAAATGAGGGCCTTTACAAAGTTTTTGACGAAAACTTCCCCATTTCAGATTCACGCGAAAACTTCGTCTTAGAATTTGTTGATTATTCGCTCGACCCACCCAAGTACTCAGTTGATGAGTGTATTTCGCGTGGTTTGACCTATTCGGTGCCTTTGAAGGCCAAATTGCGCCTCAAATGCAACGACTCCGACAACGAAGAATTTGAAACAATTGAGCAAGAAGTGTTCTTGGGCGCAATTCCCTACATGACTGACAAAGGTTCGTTTGTAATTAACGGAGCCGAGCGCGTCATTGTATCGCAATTGCACCGCTCACCAGGCGTGTTTTTCTCGATGAGCAAACACACCAACGGTACTAAATTGTATTCAGCACGTATTATTCCGTTCAAAGGGTCATGGATTGAATTCTCGACCGACGTGAACAATGTGATGTATTCTTACATTGACCGTAAAAAGAAATTCCCTGTAACTACCCTTTTGCGTGCCATTGGGTTTGGTTCAGACAAAGAAATATTAGACCTTTTTGAGCTTTCAGAAGAAATTCCAGCCACGGCTGCCAGCTTGAAAAAGACAGTAGGTCGCCGCTTGGCCGCGCGCGTTTTGCGTACTTGGACCGAAGACTTCGTGGACGAAGACACCGGCGAGGTGGTTTCTATTAGTCGTAACGAAGTATTGCTCGAGCGCGATTCTGTTATTTCTGCCGACGATATTGACGTAATGGTAGATTCGGGTCAGAAGTCTATTATTCTGCACCGCGAAGACATGAACGTGGCCGACTACAACATTATTTACAACACGCTTCAAAAAGACAGTTCTAACTCCGAAAAAGAAGCCGTTGAGCAAATATACCGTCAGCTTCGTAACGCCGAAGCTCCCGACGAACAAACTGCCCGTGAGGTAATCCAGAGCCTGTTTTTCTCTGATAAACGCTACGACCTCGGCGACGTGGGCCGTTACCGAGTAAATAAAAAATTAGGCCACGATATTCCAATGTCCACCAAGGTATTGACTACCGCCGACATTGTATCTATTGTGAAATACTTGATTGGTTTAATTAATGCCAAAGCCGTTGTAGATGACATTGACCACCTTTCAAACCGCCGTGTACGCACCGTGGGCGAGCAGTTGTGGAGTCAGTTTGGCGTAGGTTTGGCGCGGATGTCACGTACCATCAAAGAGCGTATGAACGTACGCGACAACGAGGATTTCAAACCCGTTGATTTGATTAATGCCCGCACGCTGTCGTCGGTTATCAACTCGTTTTTTGGTACCAACCAACTTTCGCAGTTCATGGACCAGACCAACCCGTTGGCCGAAATTACGCACAAGCGTCGTTTGTCGGCACTGGGGCCTGGTGGTTTGAGCCGCGAGCGGGCAGGTTTTGAAGTACGCGACGTACACTACACGCACTACGGTCGTTTGTGTACCATCGAAACACCCGAAGGACCCAACATTGGTTTGATTTCTTCGCTTTGTGTGTATGCCAAAATCAACAAAATGGGCTTTATCGAAACGCCCTACCGCAAAATTGAAGACGGTAAATTGACCAAAGAATTGGTTTATTTTACGGCCGAAGAAGAAGATACGCACTACATAGCCCAGGCCAACGCCCAAGTGGACGATGATGGCGTGTTTAAGGTAGAAACCATCAAAACCCGCTACGAAGGCGATTTCCCATTGGTAGATCCGTCGCAGGTTTCATACATGGACGTGGCTGCCAACCAAATTGTGTCGGTGGCTGCCTCAATGATTCCGTTCTTAGAACACGACGATGCCAACCGTGCATTGATGGGTTCTAACATGCAACGCCAAGCAGTGCCACTTTTGCGGCCACAAGCTCCTATTGTGGGTACAGGTTTGGAGGGTCGCGTAGCCCGCGATTCCCGCGCCATGGTAGTAGCCGACGGCGATGGGGTAGTAGAATTTGTGGACGCAACCAAGATTGTAATTCGCTATGAGCGTAGCACAGAAGAGCGTTTGGTGAGTTTTGACTCGGACGTAAAAACCCACAACCTCATCAAGTTCCGTCGCACCAACCAAGATACTTGCATTAACCTGCGCCCCACGGTTTTGAAAGGCGAACGGGTAACCAAAGGCGATATACTCTCGGAAGGTTACGCTACCGAAAAAGGTGAATTGGCACTGGGCCGCAACCTGTTAGTGGCGTTTATGCCCTGGCAAGGTTACAACTTTGAAGATGCCATCGTAATCTCAGAAAAAGTAGTGCGCGACGATATTTTTACGTCTTTGCACATCGAAGAATACGACCTTGAAGTACGCGACACCAAACGAGGCGAAGAAGAATTGACGGCTGAAATTCCAAACGTAAGCGAGGAAGCCGTTAAGAATTTGGACGAAAATGGCATTGTGCGCGTTGGAACAGAAATTAAAGAAGGCGATATTTTGATTGGCAAGATTACGCCCAAAGGCGAGTCTGACCCAACGCCAGAAGAAAAACTGCTCCGCGCCATATTTGGCGATAAAGCAGGCGACGTGAAAGACGCTTCCAAAAAAGCACCACCTTCAATGAAAGGGGTAATTATTGATACGAAGTTGTTTTCGCGCCCAGGCCGCGACGAGCGTACCAAGCAAAAAGACGCAATTAAAGCCTTGATGAAGGTGTATAGCCGCGACTTGATAAAACTACGCGACCAAATGCTCAATAAAATGGTAGAGCTTTTGGACGGAAAAACCAGCATGGGCGTGAAGCACAAGTTTGGCGAAGACGTAATTAGCAAAGGCGTGAAGTTTAGCCGCGTGAACATTACCAACAACGTTTTCCCTGACAAAAACCCCTACAAAGATGAAGGTGGTTATATTGTGTCAGAAGAAGTAAACGTACTGGGCGACTTGATTATCGAAGGCTGGTCGGACGATGCCACCGCCAACGAACTGTTGTTTGAGATGGTGAAAAACTATCAAAAACGCCGCAGCGAAACCCAAGGTCGCTTCAAACGCGATAAGTTTACGCTTGAAGTAGGCGACGAACTCCCCGCAGGTATTGTGAAGTTGGCCAAAGTGTATATTGCCAAAAAACGCAAACTAAAAGTGGGTGATAAAATGGCGGGTCGCCACGGAAACAAAGGTGTGGTAGCGCGGATTGTCCGCGATGAAGATATGCCTTTCTTAGCCGACGGTACACCCGTTGATATTGTACTCAACCCACTTGGCGTGCCTTCGCGGATGAACATTGGGCAGATTTATGAAACTATTTTGGCCTGGGCTGGCCAAAAATTAGGCCGTAAATACGCCACTCCGATTTTCGACGGGGCCTCAGAAGCAGAAGTAATTGCCGAATTGGACGAAGCAGGTATCCCGATGTACGGACGCACGCAACTTTATGATGGACAAACAGGCGCAGCATTTGACCAAGCTGTAACGGTGGGCATTATGTATATGCTTAAACTCGGCCACTTGGTAGATGACAAAATGCACGCCCGCTCAATTGGACCATACTCGCTCATTACGCAGCAGCCGTTGGGTGGTAAGGCGCAGTTTGGTGGTCAGCGTTTTGGAGAAATGGAAGTGTGGGCACTCGAAGCGTTCGGCGCATCGCACATTTTGCAAGAAATATTGACCGTTAAATCGGACGATGTGATTGGCCGCGCAAAGGCTTACGAAGCCATTGTGAAGGGCGAAAACTTGCCGAAGCCTAATATTCCAGAATCTTTCAACGTGTTAATCCACGAATTGCGTGGTTTGGCCTTGGAAGTAACTATGGATTAAAGATGACTGAGAGAGAACGGCTAATTGCCCATTTGGAAGATGAAAATTCAGAGTTGGCCAAAGAGGTTCTATTAAACGAATCTGCCATTTACGAAGCCGAAAGGTTGCTCAAAACAATAGATACTGATTTGATTAATCATCCTGTTTTTCAGGATTATACTGAAAACATCAAGGCAAGTATTGAAAAAATTGAGTCCGAAAACAGGCAGTATCGGGTTCAGATTTATAAAAATAACTTTGAAATCAAATATTTGAACGAAGATGGAGAATCTGGAACAAACTGAACGTTTTCAAAAAACGCTCCAAAAACTGGACAAAGTGCAAGCAATGTTGGAAGATCGCCTCGCCAAAACAAATGTGGCTTTTGAGAAAGCAAAAGCCATCGGAGTTGAAATTGAGAAAATTAAACAACAACGCTGATTTTTACCAGCAACAGTAATACACTAAGAATCTTTTCAAGATAACACAAACGAAAATGTCATTCAAAAAGAACAAAAAATTCACCAGTGACTTTTCGCGCATTACCATCAGCTTGGCTTCTCCTGAGTCTATCTTAGAGAGCAGCTACGGCGAGGTAACTCAGCCCGAAACGATTAATTACCGTACTTACAAGCCCGAAATGGGTGGCTTGTTTTGCGAGCGCATTTTTGGTCCCGTAAAAGACTGGGAATGTCATTGCGGCAAGTACAAACGGATTCGCTACAAAGGCATTATCTGCGACCGTTGCGGCGTGGAAGTAACCGAAAAGAAGGTACGCCGTGAGCGCATGGGCCACATCGAATTGGTGGTACCAGTGGCACACATCTGGTATTTTCGGAGTTTGCCCAATAAAATTGGTTACTTACTCGGGCTTTCTACCAAAAAACTGGACCAAGTTATTTACTATGAGCGTTATGTGGTAGTACAAGCGGGCGTAAAAGCCGAAGATGGTGTGTCTGAAATGGACTTCTTGACGGAAGACGAGTATTTGGATATTGTGGACAAACTGCCCCGCGAGAACCAAATGCTGGCCGACACCGACCCCAACAAGTTTATCGCCAAAATGGGTGCTGATGCGTTGGAAATGTTGCTGTCGCGTATTCATTTGGACAACCTTTCGTACCAATTGCGCCACAACGCCGCTACCGATACGTCGCAGCAACGCAAAGCCGAGGCTTTGAAGCGTTTGAAAGTGGTAGAAGCCCTGCGCGATGCCAACACCCGCGTTGAGAACCGTCCCGAATGGATGATTATCAAAATGGTACCCGTTATTCCGCCAGAATTGCGTCCCTTGGTGCCGCTCGACGGAGGCCGTTTTGCCACTTCCGATTTGAACGATTTGTACCGCCGCGTGATTATTCGCAACAACCGCTTGAAGCGTTTGATAGAAATCAAAGCACCAGAGGTGATTTTGCGCAACGAAAAACGGATGCTACAAGAAGCCGTTGATTCGTTGTTTGACAACAGCCGCAAGGTAAACGCCGTTCGCTCAGAAGGAAACCGCGCTTTGAAATCGCTTTCAGATATGTTGAAAGGAAAGCAAGGTCGTTTCCGTCAAAACTTGTTGGGCAAGCGCGTAGATTATTCAGGACGCTCGGTAATTGTGGTTGGTCCAGAGTTAAAACTGCACGAGTGCGGTTTACCAAAAGACATGGCCGCCGAGTTATTTAAGCCATTTATTATTCGGAAGTTGATTGAGCGGGGTATTGTAAAAACCGTAAAATCGGCCAAGAAAATTGTGGATAGAAAAGACCCTGTGGTTTGGGACATTCTGGAAAACGTGCTGAAAGGCCACCCCGTAATGCTCAACCGCGCCCCGACGCTTCACCGTTTGGGTATTCAGGCTTTTCAACCAAAACTAATTGAAGGAAAAGCCATTCAGTTGCACCCGTTGGTTTGTACGGCTTTCAACGCCGACTTTGACGGCGACCAAATGGCCGTTCACGTGCCGCTGGGTCAGGAAGCTATTTTGGAAGCGTCGGTATTGATGCTCTCGGCCCACAACATTTTGAACCCTGCCAACGGTGCGCCTATTACGGTACCGTCGCAAGACATGGTGTTGGGTTTATACTACGTTACCAAAGGCCGTAAATCAACCCCCGAACTGCCTACTGCGGGCGAGGGAATGAGTTTTTATGGTTCTGACGAGGTGATTATTGCCATGAACGAGGGCAAAGTTTCGAAGCACGCCATTATCAAATGCCGCGTAAAAGTGCGCAACGACAAAGGCGAATTGGAAACCAAAACGATTGAGACCGTAGCAGGTCGTATTTTGTTTAACCAATGCGTGCCAGAAGAAGTAGGATTTATCAACGAACTTTTGACCAAGAAAAAGCTCCAGCAAATCATTGGTCAAGTGGTGAAGATTTCGGGTATGTCGCGCACGGCTCAGTTTTTGGACGAGATAAAAACGCTCGGTTTCCAGACGGCTTTCAAAGGCGGTTTGTCAATTGGTTTGGGCGATATTATGATTCCCGAAGACAAATGGCAACTCATTGACAAAGCCAAAATTGACGTAAAAACGGTAACGGAGAACTATTTGAACGGTCTTATTACCGAAAACGAGCGCTACAACCAAATCATTGACGTATGGACGCGCACCAACTCGCGTTTGGCCGAGTCGTTGTTGAAACAATTGGAAGAAGACAAAGGCGGCTTCAACTCCGTTTATATGATGATGCACTCAGGTGCGCGCGGCTCGCGTGAGCAAGTGCGTCAGTTGGGCGGTATGCGTGGTTTGATGGCCAAACCCCAGAAAAACTTGGGCAGCGGCGTAGGCGAAATCATTGAAAACCCCATTTTGTCGAACTTTAAAGAAGGTTTGGACGTATTGGAGTACTTTATTTCAACCCACGGTGCGCGGAAAGGTTTGGCCGATACGGCTTTGAAAACCGCCGATGCAGGCTACTTGACCCGTCGTTTGCACGATGTAGCGCAAGATGTAGTTATCAACGAGCAAGATTGCGGTACATTACGCGGCATTCAGATTTCGGCTTTGAAAGACAACGAAGATATTGTTGAACCACTTTCGGAGCGTATTCTGGGTCGAGTTTCTATCCATGACGTATTCGACCCGCTTTCGGGTGAGTTGATTGTAGCATCGGGTGCTGAAATTACCGAAGAAATTGCCGCTTACATTGATGAAACCAGCATTGAGTCGGTAGAAATTCGCTCGGTATTGACCTGCGAAACCCGCAGCGGCGTGTGTGCCAAATGCTACGGTCGCAACTTGGCCAGTGGCCACATGGTAGGCATTGGCGAAGCAGTAGGTGTTATTGCATCGCAGTCTATTGGTGAGCCTGGCACGCAGCTTACGTTGCGTACATTCCACGTGGGTGGAGCGGCGGCTAACATTGCCGTAGAAACTTCGATTAAAGCCAAATTTGACGGTAAAATCGAATTTGAAGACATGAGAACCGTTGATACAACCGTTTTAACTGACGGCGAAGAAAAAGCAGCCGTCATTGTGATGGGCCGCTCGGGCGAAGTACGGATTGTGAGCGAATTAAACGGTCAAACTTTGATTTCAAACAACGTGCCTTACGGTGCTACTCTGAACGTAAAAGAAGGCGACCTCGTGAAAAAAGGCGATTCACTCTGTACTTGGGACCCTTACAACGCAGTTATCTTGTCAGAATTTAACGGTAGTATTGAGTACGAAGCCGTTGAAGATGGTATCACTTACCGCGAAGAAACCGACGAACAAACGGGTTTCCAAGAAATGGTAATCATCGAAAGCCGCGACAAAACCAAGAACCCAGCGATTATTGTGCGGGGGGTGAGTCCATTGCTAACCGACATGACCGAAAAAGCATACAACCTACCCGTAGGTTCGCGCTTGGTGATGAAAGACGGCTCGGTTATTAAAACGGGACAAGCACTGGCCAAAATTCCAAGAACACTCGGTAAAACCCGCGACATCACGGGTGGTTTGCCGCGCGTAACCGAATTGTTTGAAGCGCGTAACCCATCGAACCCAGCCGTTGTTTCAGAAATTGACGGTGTGGTGTCGTACGGTATTGTGAAGCGTGGTAATCGGGAGATTAACATTGAGTCGAAAGACGGTACGCGCAAAAAATATTTGGTGCCTTTGTCAAAACACATCTTGGTACAAGACGGCGACTTTGTGAAAGCAGGCGAGCCGCTCTCGGATGGTGCCATTACACCCGCCGATATTTTGTCAATCAAAGGACCAACCGCCGTTCAAGAATACTTGGTGAACGAAATTCAGGAGGTTTATCGCTTACAAGGCGTGAAAATCAACGATAAGCACATCGAGTGTATTGTGCGTCAAATGATGCAAAAGGTGGTGATTATCGAATCGGGCGACACTATTTTCTTGGAACACCAGCCCGTAGATAAGTGGACGTTCCGCGAAGAAAACGACCGCATTCTTGAAATGAAGGTAGTTGAAGACGCGGGCGACTCTGAACTCAAACCTGGTATGTTGATTTCGGCTCGCCGCTTGCGCGACGAAAACTCAACGCTCAAACGCCGCGACCAAGTGCTTATTCAGGCCCGCGATGCCCGTGCAGCGGTAGGTTCGCCTACTTTGATGGGTATTACGCAAGCGTCGTTGGGTACGGAGAGCTTCATATCGGCGGCTTCTTTCCAAGAAACCACCAAAGTGTTGAGCGAAGCCGCCGTAAGGGGCAAGCGCGATACGCTCGAAGGCTTGAAAGAAAACGTGATTGTAGGCCACTTGATTCCAGCAGGAACAGGCATACGTCGTTACCAAAACTTGATTGTTGGTTCAAAAGACGAATTGGAGCAAGTAACAGATGCCCGCGAAAAATCGTCTTCGCGCCGTAGCAAGAAAGAGTTAGCCAACTAACATTGGTGCGTAAACAAATAAAAAGGGTGGGTTTTCAATTTGAAAACCCACCCTTTTTATTTGCAAAAAATCGTATTTAACTATTTTTGAACAATTTGGCATCGGCCCAGAAAGTGCCAAATGGCACAATAGACGCTACAAGTGCCAGCGCAAACTTTTTGATTGGCCAGTTTTGTTCTATTTTTATTTGTACCACCGCCAGCAAATACAACACAAAAAGCAAGCCGTGCGCCATACCAAAAACCTTATTAGGCTGCGGGCTGTTGAAATAATATTTGAGCGGCATGGTAACAAACAAAATAATCAGAAACGATACGCCCTCTACGAAAGCTAAGATGCGTAAACGGCCTATTTGGGTTTTAAATAAATCTAACATTTGATTGAAATTAAGTGGTCTATGGTTGTGTAAAAGTAACAAAACAAGGCGGTAATTTATCCCCGAACCAAGCCTTTTTCGCGCAAAAAATGATGCGTCATTACCGCTTCTTCGGGGTTTAAGACGTGTTGTTTTAATACTTCGCAAACAAACAGCTCGTGGTCGCCGCTGTCGGTGCTGTGCAATACGCGGCACTGAACGTAGCCCACGGCCTCGGTCAAATACGGGCAACCGCGCTCGTCTAAGGCATGTGGCAGGCGTTTGAATTTGTCGGTATCTCGGCCACTTTTACGGCCTAATTTAGCAATGAGACCCGTTTGTTTTTGAGCCAACAGATTGACATTCAGCACGCCACTCTCGCGCACGAGTTCAATAGTATAGTCTATTTTGTAGAGCGCCACGCAGAGCATTTTGCCGCCCATGGCGGTTTGCATTACCCAAGTGGCAATGTTCGTGTTTTGGCGACCATCAGCGGTGGCGGTGCTGATGGCGTGTACGTCGTAGTTTTTGTATTTTAACAATGATTTCACGGCAAATTTTCGGAATGTTATTGATATTTAGTGTCTGAACGGAAAGTTAAAAAATAGGCACAAAATACTGACAATAAGGCGATTATGAAATTTTTTCATTTGAATATTTTGGATATCCTATTGTTTATTAGCCAAAAAACTACTCAAATCGTACATATATTGCTTATTTTTAAGCATTTGAACAGAAATAGGTGTCAATCAATCAAACATTCAATGGCAATAGTCGGCCATCATTAGCTTGCTATCAAATAGTATATCCTTTTCGTTCAAGCACTCAATAATAGGCACAAAGATATTATCATAGAAGAGTTTTCCATTCAATGTATCAACAAAAACGTTACTAATCAGTAGGCAGACACGTTCTAAGCAATAACAAAATTGGCTTTTTAATCATTTTCGAGCGTTTCGTTTTTCAATAAATACCCCACAAATGCGCCTTACTTATACCAAACTCATTGCTACTGTATTCTTTTGGGGGTCAGGTTTTACGGCGGGTAAAATTGCTGTGCAAACGCTGGGGCCTTACTCGTCGGCTTTTGTCAGATTTGCCGTTGGTACGCTCGTATTATTGCTGGTTTTTCTCAAAACCAATCGGGGCTTTGTGGCGCTTAGTCGCAAGCAGTGGGTTTGGGCAATTTTGTCGGGCGTTACGGGCGTTTTTCTATACAATGTGTTTATTTTCAAAGGATTGCAGCACATTCCAGCGGTGCGAGCGGCGCTCATCACAGCGTTTGCACCCATCGTCATTGCGTTGGGTAGTGCCTTGTTTTTTAATGAAAAATTTACTCCCCTCAAATGGTTTGGCGTTCTCATCTCGTTGGGCGGCACGTTGGTAGTAGTAACGCGCGGTAACCTGACAGCGATGCTTTCAAACGCCACTTGGGGCATTGGTGAAGTACTGGTGGTGGGCTGTGTGTTTAGTTGGACAACTTATACCCTCATTGGCAAAGTAGCTTTGCAACAAATCAGCGCGCTTACTTTGAGTACTTACTCCGCATTGATTGGCACGGTACTTTTGTTTGTATTGGCTTGGCAAGAAGGAGTTTGGGGGCAATTGGCCCAGGCTTCGTGGCAGTCTATTGGGGCAGCGGCGTATATGGGCTTAACCGCCACTGCCTTGGGCTACGTGTGGTATTACGACGCGGTGCGGCAAATTGGCCCGGCCAAAGCCGCCGTAGTGGGCAACCTTTCGCCCGTGTTTGCGGTGCTTATTGCGGTGGTGGTGTTGGGCGAAGAGATAACCATCGCCACGATTTTGGGTGGCTTGTTGGTGTTGGGCGGTGTCTGGATTACCAATTTAAAATAAACTCTTACCGTACAAATGCCAGTCGTTGGCCGCGCTGCGATTCGTCAAACTGCCCGTGCGCGTACGCCAAATGCCCCGATACAATGGTATGCGTAACGCACGAATGAAACGTGGTACCTTCGAGCGGCGACCAGCCACATTGATACAGCACGTTGTCGCGCTGTACGGTGGTGGTTTGGTTTAAATCAACCAGCACTAAATCGGCCCAATAGCCCTCCCGAATGTAGCCACGGCGGTCTATTTCAAAACAATCGGCTACGGCATGGCTCATTTTTTCGACCACGCGCGTTATCGAAATTTTGCCTTCGCGCACGAACTCGAGCATCATATTGAGCGAATGTTGCACCAACGGCAACCCCGACGGTGCTTGCCAATACGGTTGCTGTTTTTCGGCCCAAGTGTGCGGAGCGTGGTCGGTAGCAATTACGTCAATGCGGTTGTCGAGGAGGGCTTGCAAAATACGTTCGCGGTGGCGCGGGGCTTTGATGGCGGGGTTGCACTTTATTTGATTGCCGAGCCGCTCGTAATCGTCGGCACTAAACCACAAATGATGCACGCAAGCCTCGGCGGTGATGCGCTTGGCCCCCAAACCTCCGATGGGGGCTTCAAATAGTTCGGTTTCTTCGCCCGTTGAAATGTGTAAAATGTGCAAACGGGTGTTGTGTTTTTTGGCCAATGCTACCGCAAACGACGACGATTTGTAGCAAGCCGCCTCATTGCGCACCAATGGATGAAAAGAAGCCCCCAAACCCCCGATGGGGGCTTCTTTTCGGTATTTTTCGGTGTTGTACTTGATGGTGGCCTCGTCTTCGCAGTGGGTGGCAATGAGGCAGGGCGCATTGGCAAATACTTTTTCTAACACGTGCGGCTCGTCCACGAGCATATTGCCCGTCGAAGAACCCATAAAAATTTTGATGCCGCACACGTTTTTGGGGTCGGTGCGCATGAGTTCGTCGTAGTTGTCGTTGGAAGTACCCATAAAAAACGAGTAGTTGGCCAACGAGGTTTGGGCGGCAATGGCGTATTTGTCGGCCAAGAGTGCCTGCGTGAGGGCATTGGGAACGGTGTTGGGCATTTCCATGAATGACGTAGTACCGCCTGCCACTGCCGCGCGGGCTTCGCTCCCAATGGTGGCTTTGTGCGTTAGTCCAGGTTCCCTGAAATGTACCTGGTCGTCTATGATGCCTGGTAGCAGGTATTTGCCGTTGGCATCAATGACGCGCTCGGCCTTGAGGTGGCGCAAGTCGGAGCCTATTTGGGCAATCAAACCATCTTTTACGAATACATCTTGCTGCGCAATTATCCCTTCGTTTACTACTTGCGCATTGATAATTAAGATTCTCATTTGTTGAAAAAGTTAAAATTGGCTTACAAAAGACAACGCCACAACCTGGCCATTGTAAGTGGGTAATAAAGCCATCTTTTCGTTTTTGAAAATGGTACGTTTCAGCCACGGATACACGGCGTAAGTTATTTCGGTGGCCAAAATCCCCGTTCCTGCGCCCGCCAGCACGTCCGAGAGCCAATGCTCGTTGTTGGCCATGCGCAAAAATCCCACTGAGGTAGCCAAGCTGTAACCCGCCAAGCTGTACCAAACACTCCTGCTGCCGTATTCTTTGTGCAACATGGCCGCCCCCACAAAGGCGTTGGTGGTGTGGCCAGACGGAAACGCCAAGCTCGTACCATCGGGGCGCGAAATGGCAAAGGCGTGCTTGGCGCTGTACATGAGCGTAAACCCCAGCGCGTTAGAAAGAGCACCCAGCATGATTTGGTCGCGCTGCTTGTGCCTACCTTCTACGCCCGCCAGCGACAACCCAAACCAAGCTAAATTGGGCGCAAATTGCAAGCCATCATCAATTTTTGTTTTAAAACCCGCAAATTGCCGCGCGTGCCAGTCGGTTTGCCACTGTTTGGTACGTTCATTGAGGGTGGCCGCTCCCGCCCCCAAGAGTACTACGGGCACCACAAACTGCTTGGCTACGGACGAACGCTGCGAGAGCGAGTCGGGATTGAATGCGTGAGTGGTAAACGTATGAGTAGCAAATGCGTAAATGGTAAATGCGTAAATGCGTAAATGCATAAATACTGTTTTAATTTGAAAATTTGCCAATTTGAAATAATTTTATTGTGCTGATAATCAGTTGATTTGACTTTATTTTTTTATAATTTTAAACTCTACGCGGCGATTTATTTGGCGGCCTTCTTCGGTTTCATTGGGGGCAATGGGTTTGGTCTCGCCATAGCCTTTGGTTTGTACGCGGTCGGGTTCGATGCCCTTGCCAATGAGGTATTCTCGAACAGAATCGGCGCGGTCTTGCGAGAGTTTTTTGTTGGCCTCGTCGCTGCCCACGTTGTCGGTATGGCCGCCTATTTCGAGCACCAACTTAGGATTTTCGGTGTAAGTAAACGCAATGCGGTCGAGTTCGGGGCTTGATTCGGGGCGCAAATCGGCCTTACCCGTATCAAAAAACAAATTGGTAAGTTTGCCCACTTGGC
This sequence comes from Cytophagia bacterium, assembly GCA_004293645.1. GTDB lineage: Bacteria > Bacteroidota > Bacteroidia > Cytophagales > Spirosomataceae > REAB01. The sequence continues at coordinate 44,455 of REAB01000055.1, forward strand.
CTTCTTCCAACGGAATGAGTTTGAGGTCGGTACCGTTCATTTCGCGGTAGTTTTTTACGTCGGTTAGGTCGAGGTTCTGGGCTTCGGCCACGTAGTCTTTTCCCACCGCGTGGAAAGCGTATTTACGCCCTTTTGGCAAGATAATCTTGTACTCTCCCGTCTGCGGATTGGTTTCGGCGGTGCCCACTTCTTGGCCGTCGGGCAGGGTTTGATAGACAATTTTGGCACTAATGGGCTTCCCCGTTTTGGTGTCTATTACGCGGCCAGTTACCAGCACCACGGGTTCGGGGGCAGCGGCTACGGGGGCAGCTACTGGCTCGGTGCTGCCTTCGTCGGCTTTTATTTTGATGCGCACAATGTCGCCTTTTACTTCGGTATTTTTTTTAGAAACCAAATAAGCGTAGTCGCCAGCCGCCGCAATCGAGTAGTAAGCATCGTAGCCGTCAGTGTTGATGAGTGGCCCCAAATTGACGGGTTTCGACCAGCGTTGCCACGTTTTATCAATGCGTTTGGTATAATAAATATCGTTGCTGCCCTGCCCGCCCGCGCGGTCGCTCGAAAAGTAGAGTGTAGCCCCGTCGGAAGCCAAAAAAGGCGTTGTTTCGGTAAAATTATCGGTATTTACGTCAGCTCCGATGGCTACGGGGCGCGTCCAAACGGCATTTTTTTGTAAAAAACTCACGTACAAATCGTCTTTAGTACCCCGTTTTTTCTCGCTAAAAGCCATCACCAACGTCTTGCCGTCGCTCGACAGAAAGCCGCTCATGTATTCGCCTTTGCTGAGTTTGTCTAAATCGGGAATGTTGAGTTTTTGGGGCAACGACCAGCCGCTGGCGGTGCGCTTACTAAACGAAAACCCGCGCGTTTCGTACGCACCTTTGTCGTACGCGCCCATGATGAGCAGCGTGTTTCCGTCGGGCGTGATGCTGTACGCGCAGTTGTACTCGTCTTTGTTGAGCGGGTTGGTCATGCGTCGCGCCAGTCCCCATTGTCCGTTGGTAATTTCGCTAAACCAAATATCTTGGCTGCCCTGCGCCCCAAAGGTATTTTGGGGGTGGCTCACCCGCGAAAAAAACAACGTGCGGCCATCGGGCGAAATGACGGGGTTTATTTCATTGAATTCAGAATTGACGGCATTGCCCAAATTTTCGATTTTGGGCTGGGCTTGGGCATTGAACATTGAACATTGAACATTGAGCAATGTTAAAATGCCCACAGTCAAGGAATAGCGCATAAGATTATGAGGGATATTAGTATTTGTTTAACGAAAATGGCGCAAGAATAATGTAAGACAAGTTGAGAAAGTATTCAAAAGTATTGGATTATGATGGCTTGTTTTTTAGTAGTAATTATTTGGTTTTATGAAACAATCAAAGACCAGGGAGAGTAACTCAGAAGAGCTATCCAAAGATAGGCAAAGTAATTGGAACGCCAAATCTACATCGACATCAAGTTTCTTGGAAAAGGAAGAAACGTTGGCCTTACTTCTCAACGACGCTGTCCTTTTAGCGACAGAATACAGTAATTTGTTGTAATTGTCCGCGTCGGCGCGAGGCTGCCGACAATTATCCAACTGAAAGATACTATTGAGATATTATCGGGGTTTATACTGCCCGTTTGAGAGAAAGTGATTTGCTTTACTTGCCAAGTTCCAGAGAGGTTATCAAGTGATTTTTGATTGTTGTCTTTGCACGAAAAAAACATCAAATTGGCCATCTTGAAATTGTAGCAAATAAATATTTTTTGACCATTTGTTTGGAAACACTGCATAAATATTCTATGTTTTCGACCAAATAAAGACAACAACATGCTCGCTGAAGAACTAATCAACCCAAATATGCCCGTTTTGAGCCTCAATGACTCGGTAGCAGAAGCCCTGGAACTGATGGAACAAGACAAGGTAAGCCAGTTGGCAATGGTTGAAAATGACGTGTATTTGGGGTTAGTCAGCGAAGACGTTTTGCTCAACTGGCCCAACGACACCCACTTATTGAGCCAATTACATTTGCCCCAAAACGCCGTCAGCGCCCATCTGTACCAGCATATTTACGAACTCATTGAACTCACTAACCAATATCAACTCAGCACCATTCCGATTTTGGACGAAGAGGGTTTGTACGCGGGGGCTATCTTGGTAAGTGATATGATGGCCAAGTTTGCCGCGCTTCTGGGCGTGCAAGAGCCTGGGGCGGTGGTGCTGCTCAGTATGACCAACCAAAACTACTCGCTCACCGACATCAGTCGCTTGGTAGAATCGAACAATACCAAAATTTTGAGTAGTTATTTTGCAGGAAGTGAGTACGGAATGGCCGATAAAGCCACGCTGACCCTCAAACTAAACCGAACGGACGTGTCGGCGGTGGTGGCTACTTTTGAGCGTTTTGGCTACCAAGTAGCGGGTACTTTCGCCAACGATACCATCGAACACCCCGACCGCCAAAGGCTTGATATGCTCATGCGATATTTGGAAACGTAGGGTTTTATGATATTTGGTATATGTTATTTGATATATGTTATTTGATATATGGTATTTGATATATGGTATTTGATATTTGATGAATGAAGATAGCTATTCATGGCCGAAATTTTGCCAAAGAAGCCCGACCTTTTGTGCAAGCGATGTTTGATACGTTGGCAAAAAAAGGCGCAGAAGTGCAATTGTCCGCCGATTTTTACCAGTTTTTGACGGAATTTGGCCTCAAAACCCACACCGACCGTACTTATCTTACTACTGCTGATTTGATAGAGGCCGATTTTATATTTAGCATCGGCGGCGACGGCACGCTGTTGGAGTCGGTAATGCAAGCCAAGCAGCAACAAATTCCGATTTTGGGAATTAACACGGGGCGTTTGGGCTTTTTGGCTACGGTTTCGCCAGGTATGATTCAAGCGGCGTTGCAAGAAATTTTTGACGGCTTGGTTCAAATCGAAGAGCGTTCGCTGGTGCATTTGGCTTCCGACATAGACCTGTTTGCTGGCTACAATTTTGCCCTCAACGATTTTGTGATTGCCAAAACCGACACCTCTTCTATGATTACCGTTCACGCTTATTTGGACGGTGAATATTTGAACTCTTACTGGGCCGACGGCCTCATTGTTTCCACGCCTACTGGTTCAACGGGTTATTCGCTAAGTTGCGGCGGGCCAGTGGTTTTGCCAGGCAATTCGGTGTTTGTGGTGTCGCCCATTAGTCCGCATAACCTCAGCGTGCGGCCCATCATCATTCCCGATTCGAGCGAATTGAGCTTTCGAGTAGAGAGCCGTAGTAACAATTTTTTGGTGTCGTTAGATTCTCGCTTTCGCATTGTGGAGGGTTCTACCAAACTGGTGGTGAGGAAAGAAAAGTTTGTGGCCAAGCTCGTTAAAATGAAACAAGATAGCTTCTTAAATACGCTTCGAAGTAAACTACACTGGGGCTTAGATGCCCGAAATTAAGCCCTCTGGCGCGATTTTTGTGTTAATTTCACGTAATTATTCAATAAAAACGGCCAACTTTGCGTTGTATCAACGTAACAAACGATACCCAATAAAATAGGTAATTGCATGAAAATCAGAATCCTGATAGGAATATTGTTGGTCACATTGGCCAGTAGCCAATTGACAAATGCGCAAAAGAGGCGCACGCTCTTTGAACCTTATTCAACGGTAGGTTTTGGAATTGGCACGTCCAGCTACATGGGTGAGTTAGCCCCCTACAGCACGCCCATTAGAACGGTTTTTAATATGATGCGCTGGAGTGTAAATGCCAACTATACCCGCCAATTTACGCCCCGCTTTGGTGCGCGGGTGGGCTTCACGTGGGCGCGCATTGCGGGCGACGATGAACTGATGAATCGGGGTAGCTCGCCTTACTACCCGAATGGCTACCTGCGCAATTTGCATTTTAGAAATGACCTCAAAGAATTTAGTTTAGTAGGAATTTACAACCTAAAACCCGACGGACGTGGCCTTAACCGCCGTGCCGATTTTATGCCTTATATTTTTGGTGGCATTGCCGTGGTTGCTCATAACCCAAAAGCAAAGACCCCCGAATTTTACGAAAACCGGAAGTGGGTAGCTTTGCAACCTCTGGGCACCGAAGGCCAAGGACAACCTGGTTATGCTTCGCCGTATTCGCTGGTTACGATGGCCGTGCCAGTGGGCTTTGGGTTGCGCCTCAAAATAAACGATCGCTGGAATATTGGCGCAGAACTTGGCTTTAGATTTACACTCTCTGATTATTTGGACGATGTGAGTACCAATTACGCCGACCCCGCCATTTTGTCAGGTCAATTTGCTAAAGATTTATCCAACCGCTCGTTGGAGCGTATCGCTGCCCGTAAACTTAGGGATCGCACCGCACAAACCCGTAACATTTTAGGTCTTGACCCATCTGTCGACCCATTTGGTGCCAATCAGCCGCTTTTGGGACATGAAGCGGGCGATATACGTGGCAATCCCGAACTTAAAGATTCTTACTTGCTCGGCATTATAAGCGTGAGCTATGTGCTGCCTGGCAAAATAAAATGTCCGCCGTTGCGCTAATCTATTATTAAACAGCTGTCTGTTACTTCAAATTTCAAAATATGGCATGATTTTATCTGTTATGTTTTGAATGATTTTACTTTTTATAAAACGTATCGTGTTGATTTTGAACAAAATACCAAAATGGAGTTTTGTAATTGTGCTGTCTTGTACGGCAGCTTTTGGGCAACGCATCAACATCGGCGGTGGCTTAGGCGGGTTTAATTACAAAGGCGACATTGCCCCGCAGTTGCAGTTGCGCAACTATCGGCCAGGAGGACACGCTTTGTTTCGTTACAACGTCAGTCCAGCGGTGTCGTTCAGGACTGGGCTTGCGCTGGGTAGCACCACCGCCAGCGACAAAAACTCCTCAAACCCGTTTCAACAAGAGCGCAATTTGTCTTTTAAAACCAACGTTACTGAGTTTAATTTGCTTGCTGAGTACAATTTTTTGAATTACCTCAACAAGCCCCGTGCCATCAACTGGACACCTTATTTGTTTGCGGGAGGGGCTGTTTATCATTTTCAACCCAAAGTAAAAACGGGCGCGTACAATCTTAATCAAATTGCTATTCCGTTTGGAGCAGGTTTGAAATGGGAATTTAAACGTCCGTGGAGCATTGAGTTTGAGTTTGGCACGCGCAAGTTGTTTACCGACAATTTCGACGATTTGGGCGATGATACGTCATTGAGACAAAAATTTCAACTCGGCGATCCTACGACCAAAGATATGTATTACTACACGTCGTTTACGTTGAGTTATACTTTTTACAAAATTATTTGCCCGCCCAATTTTTCGGTCAATTGAGTCGCTATGCAGCTTTTTTTTCACCGTTTCGATTTAGCATTGCGGCATACTTTTACCATTGCCCACGACTCGCGCCGCGTGCAGCCATCGCTCATTGTGGAGCTACGAGATGGCCCGTACCGAGGTTTTGGCGAAGCCACTTCTAACAAATACTACGGCATTACCATTGAGCTAATGATAGAAGCCCTTGAAGCTGTCCGACCGCTCATTGAGGCAAATCCGCTCACCGATGTGGCCGATTTTTGGCAACAAATGGCCCCGCATTTTCAACACAATCCGTTTGCCCACTGCGCCCTCGACGAAGCCGCCAATGACCTTTGGGCCAAGAAGCGCGGCCAAAAACTATATGAAGCTTGGGGGCTATCAACGGCGCAAAATCCGCTTACCAACTACACCATTGGCATTGATACCGTAGAAAAAATGGTGGCCAAAATGCAAGAATTACCTTGGCCTATCTACAAAATAAAACTGGGAACCTCCGACGACTTGCGCATTGTGCGCGAACTCCGCCAACACTCCAACGCCATTTTTAGGGTAGATGCCAATTGTGCTTGGACTGCCCAACAAACCATTGAATATGCGCCCGAACTCAAAAAATTGGGAGTAGAATTTATTGAGCAACCACTCCCCGCCGATGACTGGAACGGTATGCGGCGCATTTTTTTGGAAAGTGCGTTACCCGTCATAGCCGACGAAAGCTGCATTGTTGAAGCCGACGTAAAACGATGTTTTGGGTATTTTCAGGGCATAAATGTGAAGCTCACCAAGTGCGGCGGCCTAACGCCCGCTCGACGTATGCTCGCCGAAGCAAAAACGCTGGGAATGAAGACCATGGTGGGCTGCATGAATGAAAGTAGCGTGGGTATTTCGGCCATTGCGCACTTGTTGCCGCTCCTCAATTACGTGGACATGGACGGCACGTTGCTCATCGCCAACGACCCTGCCACAGGCGTAACCTTCGATTTTGGCAAGGTGATTTATGACCAAGAAAATGGGACGGGGGCTAACCTGATTTAAGTTTTAGGCAAAAAAGTACATAATCCAGACCATGGCCGTGGTGAGTATGCCCGCGTAAAAAATATCGGATTGATAAAAAGGAAACTCGGTTTCGTGTTTGTGAATGAGTCTTCCGAAAAGTAGCAGCGTAAACAACGCAGCGGCATAGGCAGCCGTTTGAGGCGAGAGTATTTGCAATAAACAAAGCCCAATGAGCAGCGCGTGTACCACCACAAAAGGCCAGAGCGTTTGGCCAATGCCCGAAAACGAAACGGTGAGGTCGTCGGTATCGTTTTGGGGGCGACCGCCTTGCGCATTGAAATAGCGACTCAAACCATAAATAACACCCGACCCCAGCACAAAAATCATAAACACGCGGTAGAGAAAATTGAGCTTCTCGCCAAAAATGCCGCGAATCCAGTCCACGTTTACCAGTATTTCGGCATAGAGCCAGTCGCAAGCCAACCCAATAAAAGGTGCTGCTATGAGGGCAATTACTGCTGCTTTGGCGTTGGTTTTTTTCCACAATACGCCCCAAAAAAACGCCACTACCAAGCCAGGTTTGATGTAAGAGGTTTGGTTGGCCAATACCAAAAAGAAATTATCGGTGGAGGTGGGGTCGTAGGTGGAGTTGGCCAAAAAGATGGCAATGGCGCACATCAACACCACAAACATTTGCCCAAAACGCACCGTCATTTTGTCGGAAGCGTGCGGGTTGATGTATTTTTTATAAACGTCAAAAGCCATCATGGTCGAAACGGAGTTCATCATCGAATAAATGGCCGAAAAAATGGCGCAGAGCAAGCCTGCCAAAATCAACCCCACGAAGCCGTAGCCCACGGGCACCACAGTTTTGAGCAACGTCAAAAAAGTATCGTCGGGTTTTACTACGCCCTCGCCAAGCCGCGCCTTGAACAAGTAAAAAGCCGCCGAACCCGCCGCAATCGAAAAAAATGGAATCACCAATTTCAGAAACCCTGCCGCAATGCTGCCGAGCTTGGCATCGCGGTCGGTTTGGGCGGCCAGCACGCGCTGCACTTGGTACTGGTTGGTGGTCCAATAAAACATGTTCAAGATGGTAAGTCCCGTAAAAATACCGAGCCACGGCAGCTTGGGGTGGTCGGTGGGCAAGTAGAGGTGCATTTTGTTGGCTTGGGCGTGGTCGAGTTTCAACAATCCCGAAATACCGCCAATCTCAGGCTGCATATAAGTAAGGGTGCCAATGAGCAGCACCGAGATTATCATAATGACAGTCAGGATGTTGTCGGCTACTACCACCGACTCCATACCGCCAAAAACCGTAAACAACACCGTAACGCTGGCAATCAGAAAGATGCCTTGTAAGTAAGTCAACTCAAACGAGCTGCCGTCGAACAACAACCCTAAGGTACGGCTACCAATGTAAAAACCACCCACCAACTGAATCATGATGAACGTAATCATCAGTATGGTATAAACCAAGCGGGCATTGGCGTTGTAGCGTTTCTCGAGAAACTGCGACAGCGTAAAAAAATTGCGTTTGCGGTAAATGGGAATAAAAACGTAGGCCACCACCAAAATAGCGGGTATGGCCCAGACTTCGTAGTGGCTTTGGGCAAAACCGATGGAGTAGCCCACACCCATCATGCCGATGATTTGCTGGGCGTGGATATTGGTCCCAAAAATAGAGCCTGCCACGCTCCACCACCGCAACGACCTGCTGGCCATAAAGTATTCTTCGGCATCTTTTTTCTTGAAACTCGACCACATACTGGCCGCCACAATAAAAATGAGCAACAAGACCACTACGGCCATATCAACGGTAGAAAGAGAATGGAGCATAAGGGTTTAGGGTTGGTACTTCAAATAATCGTCTTCAATCTTAAATTAACCTTTTGTCATGCTGAGGAACGAAGCATCTAAGACCCATCGGCTTTTAGATGCTTCGTTCCTCAGCATGACAAAAAAATTCTTCCTTTTCAAATGCTTCAAGAGGGGTTATGGTCAAACTCATTTAGAAATTGATCTAATGTTTTTAATTGAATTTCTCCTCTCATAGCTTGATTAACCTGCTCGGCGCGGCCTTCGAGTGAGTCCAAAAACGCTTGCTTTCGTTGTTTTTTGGCATTTCGCTCGCGCACTTCATTTTTTATTTTCATGCGGTTCAAAACCGACTGCACAAAGTGCAACTCTTCTTCGTTTCTGGGTTTTACGATCAGTTCCATAATGCTTCGATTTTTCATCAAAAGTAAAGATTATTTTGCTTTCACAACACAAACCATTTCACAGCGTAGAGTGTCAGCAGCGTGGTAATACCCATAAAAAATGAGGCGGGTGTAAAGGTGCGCAATGTAACCGACACATCTAACCCACCGAAGCGTGCAATGACCCAAAAATAAGCATCGTTGGCGTGCGACACCACCATAGACCCCGCTCCAATGGACGACAAAGCCAGCAACCGACCCCACTCCGAATCTAACCCGAGCGCGGGCAACAAAGGCGCGCAAATCGAGGCCGCCGAAATAGCCGCCACTGTAGAAGAGCCCTGCGCAGTTTTCAATATAGCCGCCAGCACAAACGGCACCAACAAGCCCAACGCTTGGCCTTGCAACAGTGCGCCATAAACCTTACCCAAATCCAGCAGTTTGATGATTTCGCCAAAAGCCCCGCCTGCCGCAATAACCGCCAAAATAGGCCCTGATTTTTCGATAGATTCCTCAAAAATCTGATTGATAGCAGCCTTCTGAACGCGTTTAAAAAGCGGAATGGCCAACCCGATACCTACCAACAACGCCGCCGCAGGTTCGCCCAAAAATTTGATAATTTTGAGAAAGCCATCGGCCACAGGATACAACGAAGCCACCGATTTGAGCGCAATCAGCGCAATGGGAACGATGATAGGCAAAAACGACCGAAAAGGAGAAGGTAGGTTTGTGCTCTGCTTTTCAAATTTTTCAATGGCTTGATTATCAAACGTAAGTGTTGTTTTTTTGCTGCTAAAAATGGACCAAAAATAGGCAACTACCGTGGCAGGAATGGCCAAAAATACGCCCAATAACATGGCTTTGCCCAACTCTACGTTGAGCGTACTGGCCGCCGCCGTAATGCCTGGGTGCGGTGGCACCAAGCAATGCACTCCGAAAAGCGAGGTAGCCAAGCAGCTCACCAACGTTAGTCGTTCTTTGGGTAATTTCTGGCCCAATGAAAGTGTCAGACCAATCAAAACGATAAAACCTGAATCGCAAAAAATGGGTAGCCCAATCACAAACCCAATTATTGTGATGGCCAACGGGGCGTAGCGTTCGCCCGTTTTGGCCAATATATAATTGGCTAAACTGAGTGTGGCCTTCGATTTGTCGAGTAAAATACCCAACGTTGCGCCCAAAATTATGAGTAATCCTACTTTACCCATTGTTTCGCCAAAACCCGTTTTGAGGGCTTTTATCACCGTTTCGCCGTTCATTCCTGCTGCCAAACCTGCCAAAATAGCCACCAAAATCAGCACAAAAAAAGTGCTGATTTTATATTTTGAACTCAGCAAAATAATCAACAAAACGCTCACAATGAGCAAAGTAGAAACGTACAGCATGTCAATAATCTTGACTCAATGGATGAATCATCAGTTCGTCAATAACCACGTGAGCAGGTTGATTCATGATGTACATAATGCTGTCGGTCATGTCTTCTGGTTTTAGCCAATCTGTGTGCGAGTCGTGGCCTTGCGGGTCGGTATGAAACATGGTATCTACCAGTCCCGAATACACCACCGATACTTTAATGCCGTCTTTGCGGACCTCTTTGCGCAAAGCTGCCGAGAAGGCATCTTGGGCAAATTTAGAAGAGCAATACAACGCGCCACCATCAAAAACGCGCTTGGCTACGTCAGACGCAATATTGATGATATGACCACGGCCTGCGGCTTTCATGGTGGGCAGTACGGCCTTGCTAAACAAAAACGTACCCTTCACGTTGGTATCATACAACTCCGACCACACCTCAGCGGTGTAGCTTTCGGTGGGTCCAAAAATACCATAACCTGCATTGTTTATCATAAAATCAATGCTGCCAAAAGTGGCAACCAACTGCGATACGGCTTCGTTTGCCAGTGCTTCGTCTGACACGTTTCCCACAAAAATTAGGCATTTTCCGCCTGCCGCTTCTACTTCGGTTTTTACATCATTAAGTTCTTTTTCGCTGCGGGCTACGAGACCCAAGTTATGGCCAGCTTTGGCCAATGCTACTGCCAATACTTTGCCGATGCCCTTCGAGGCACCCGTCAATAAGGTTGTTTTCATTCGTTTTTGTTTTGTGTTTAGCGTTATTTTTATTTGTCCCATTTTACCGATGAAGCCATATGAGATTACAAGGCCTCCAGCTGCGTTTAGTGTTTTAAAATCGGCTGGAAGCCTTGTAATAGATGGCACGAGGCCAGAGCCTCGCGCCATCTATTACAAGGCCAGCGCCTCGCGTCATTGAGCGATAGCGCGAGGCTCTGGCCTCGTGCTTTTTATTACAAGGCTTCCAGCCGCATTAATAGCCGTACTCTATAAATTATCTGCTGGTTTTCAACTCTGTAAATGGATTGGCACTACTATAAATATAGTGCTGGGGTTCATCTACAATGCCTGCTTTTACGGGGTTGTTCCAAATGTATTCGGTTTTCTCGTCAATCCATTTATTTGATTCCAAACTAATGGGATGGTTGTTTTGCTGCCAAAACTGGAATTCAGCATTGTGGCTATGTCGGTTGGCAAAAAAGCGAAACATATATAAAAGCCATTCTTTACGACTTTCTTGCGGGTGTTCTTGTATTTCTTTGATAATTTGTTTGGCTGAATAGCTCTTAAAATCACGCATAATATTACCGACTGTTCCATTTTTTGCTTCACAAATTAGGTGCAGATGACTTGGCATAATACAAAATTCGTAAACAATAAGTCCTTTGTTATCAATTAGGGCTACCGCACCAAAATAGGGGATTTTGTTAGATTTTGTATTTTTGTGGTATGAACTTACAAAAACATTTCACAGAAGTCAAAGATTTTCGA
>REAB01000128.1 GCA_004293645.1 Cytophagia bacterium
TCCGTCATGGTAGATGAGGCCACCCACATAATCTACCACAAAATCGGCTTTGCCCGTTTCTTTGATGGTTTTGCGGAGCTTTTGGCCGTCGGCGGTAAACACATATTCAATGCTGCGGCCATTGGTGAGTTCGAGTTTTTCGACCAATCCCAAATAGTTGTAAACGATGTTATCAATGCCCCGATTGGCATCAGATTTTAGGGAGCCGTCAGGGTAGTAAGTAAATGGCCCTAAAATTCCGCCAATGGTTTTAAAACCTTTGGTAATGTCAGCGCCATCGGTAATTCCTACCAGCTGATTGATTATATTGGAATAATCGTAGCTGAGGTTATCAATTTGCCCCCAAACACCCCCCCCCGCCCCCGATGGGGGAGCTATTTGTCCGCTTCGTTGGAGGGTTTGTAGGTTGCCGTTTTGGTCGTAGCTTACGTTATTTACGGAGTAGTTTTCGCTGCCTATTCCCGCGTAATTGGCTGATTTGAAACGGTTTACCGCATCGTAGTCGTATGTAAACGACCTTGTTATCCCTGTTCCCCCACTGGACGGAACGCCGCTCGAGGTTAGGGGGCTTTGCCAGCTTTGTTTTGAAATCAGTCCGTTGTAAAACCTTCCGTCTTCTTCACGCTCCAAACGTAGCATAAACAGGTCGTTTTCAACGGTATTTAAGCCCCCTTCGGGGGTTGGGGGTAGGTTGATTCCTCTTAACCCTCCCCGAATGTGCCACCGATAATCAACGGTTTGGATTGGCCCCATGATAAGGCCGTTACTGATGCAAGCAGCGTAGGTTTGGGTGGGCGTGGTTACAAAACCTGGCAGTAGCGTTACGGCCTTTGCCGCTACGTCGGTAGTGGGGTTGGGCGTGATCGCTTGGCGCGTAATGTAGTCAGGATACTGGAATCCTTGCGGTAAGATTTTCTTTTGCTTCAAACGGCTAATCTCGTCAAAATTGTAATCGGCTAAGACCGTGCTTTTACCGTTGAGCGTGTGCGTCATGCGTGTTACGCGCCCCGCTTGGTCGCGGGCGTAAGCGTTTTTAACTTCGATGTTTGGCTGGCTCGGCTTGCGGTAAATGGTTCGTTCTTCCAGCACCTCTCCCCCAAAGTTGTAGCTTACGTCACTTTGGTTGAGCCGCCCAAAACGATTTTGGCTGATGGTCTGAATAACACGGTTCTTATCGTCGTAATAGGCCACCGATTGTAGCCACTCGCCCGTGTCCAACCGCCGCACGCGACTGCCAGTGGCCAGCCCTGTGGCGTTGGCGTAGCGTGAGGTTTGGTAGAGTTGAAAATCGAAATTGGCATCGTTCACCCAGCTATAATCGTCATAAAAATATTGGGCTTGCAAGTCGGCGGCTTGCAGGGCTATTTGGGGTGGGAAGCCCCCAGTCCCGACGGGGGCGTTTTGGGTTTCGTAGAGAACGCCCGTGTAGTTGTCGAAGTAGCTTTGGAGGGTCTGGCGGTTGGCCGTACTCGACCACGTGCCGCTTTGAATGGTGCGCCCGTTGCCATCTTGTTTGCTCCAAATCCACTGATTTTGAGCGCGTTGTCGGCTGTCTTGGCTCAACACCGCTTGGTTTAAGTAGTTATAGACCACGTGGCTCCAGCCCGCGTTGGGGGTGTGTTTTTCGGTTACGCGCCCGCGCCCGTCGTAGCGAAAGGCATAGATGCCGCTCCTAAACGCCTCGCTGTTTTCGTCAATACTACTGGCGTTGGGGTAGCTTTGGGGCGGCACTACGTAGCGTAGCCGCCCCGCGTCGTCGTAGAGGTAGGCCGTTTTTTGGTAGGCGGGTTGGCCGTTGGCATCGGTGCCATCTTGGGTCCATTGTTCTATGGTTCGTCCGTCTTTGTCGGTAAAAGCGCGGCTTTGGTAGCCGCGTTCGTCTTGGCTGGTTTGTTGGCTCAAAGTGCCGTCTGGGTAGTTGCCGTAGCTTTGGGGGCTTTGGCTGGTGGCGGCCAGTATATATTGCGGCACTTGGCTACCTGCCGTTTGGTGCAGGCTGCTGGCGGCCTTGTTGGCGGTTCGCCAAGCGTGGCCTGCGCCAAAAGCCCGCAGGGGTCGACTTAGGGGGCTGGCCTCGTACTCGATGCTCTCAAAGGGCGAGGCATCGCCGTAGATGGCGTATTCGTTGGCCGATATGGCGTTGTCGGCGTTGGCAAAGGGCAAATCGCGGGTGCTGGGGCGGTTGAAGGCATCGAAGTTGGTCCAGCCACTCACCAAGTCGGTATTGACCACTGGCGACTGCCTGTAGTGGCGGGAATGGTGCAACACGCCCGAAGCCGTGTAAGAATCAATGCTGATGTGGGCGTTTTCGGGCCCTTCAAAAACGTTGGTACTGGCCACGCGTGGTCGGCGCGTTAAGTTTCGGTAAAAATAAATAAAGTCTTCTTGCACCGTGCCGCTGGGGTCGGTTTGGCCCTGATAGAGGTACTGGTTGTGCTGCAAAATGCGGTTTTGGCCGTCGCGGGTGGTTTGGAGTCGGCCTGCTTGGTCGTATTGGTAGCGAATTTCCAAGCCGTTGGGAGCTATTACTTTGGTTGGCCCAAATAGTTGGCCATTGTATTGATAGGTAGTGGTGAGGGGCGGCACGTTGCTGGCCACGTTGAGCGTGGAGGTCAAGGGCAAAATCCCTTTGGCATCGTAAGTGATTTGCGCGGTGCTACCCCGCAAATTGGAAACCTGCGTGGGCAAACCCAAGGCGTTGTAGGCCAGTACCTCACTAACAGCGTAGTAGCTGGCATCGCGCTGCATGGCCGTGCCGCCGTAGTAGGCATTGAGCAACGTGCTTTTGGGCAAATCTTGGAGGGCGTAAGTAGTTTTGGGAATACTGCCGCCGCCTTCACCGTAAGTTTGGTAGCTGCCGCCCACCACTTGCCCATTTCGACGCTGAACCACCTCGACGGGTGCGGCCAACTGATGTCTCAAGTATTTGCCTAAATGAAAAAGATAAAAAGCGTCGCTACCGATAGTGGGTACAGAGAGGTTTATCGTCCAATAGCCACATTCGTACAAAATGCCGTTGGCATCAATGCAAGTTTGGGGGTTGTAAGTAGAGTCGCTGCCAAAGCTGTAATCGGCGGCGTATTTGGTGTGGGTTTCTACGGTTTGCCCCTGGCTGTCGGTGGTGCTGATAAGCACAGGGAAATTGTGCTTCCCCAAGTAAGCTGCCCGATAGGCAGCGGGCATTTGGTCTTTGTAGGTATAATAAACCGTTTGGGTGATGGGTTGGCCACCACTTTGGTTCTGGCCGTAGAGTTCAGTGGTTTCGGTTTGCAGCCTAAACTTGCTGAAAGTCATGTAGTAACGACTACCTGCGTCGTTGAGTCCGAGGTTGTAGCCGTTGATTCTAAAAATTTTGCGGGCCAGTACGCTGTCTATTTTCAGTTGGTTGTAAGTCAGGTATTTAGCCGTCAAGATTTGCCCCGCCGTGTTGTAGGTTTTGGCGGCCAATAAGTTTCCTGAGCGAAAATCGTGGGCGGGTCTAAAACGCTGGGGGAGATAAAAAGTGGTGGGGTTGCAATCTTCTGGGCCACAAATTACACCCGCTTGGGCACTGCTCAACTCGGCCTCGCTTTGGTCGAAGCGGTAGGTGCTGTAGCCTAAACTTTGCGGGTTGGGGTTGGTTAAATTGCCTGAAAAAGTTTCTTCTTTTACAAAGCCATAGCCCACCACGGGGCGGTTGGTTTCGGCCAAAAGTCGCTCGTACAGTCCTGAATTATAGCCAATATTGGTAGAAAAATCGTTGAAAAAATAAATGGGTTTCATGACCAATCGCCCCGACGATTCGCCGCTGTTTTCTTGTAGGTAAGTATAGCGTTTGGTGTTGCTTTGGGCGGTAGTTTGGTCGGTATAGCCAATGGCCTTGATGCGTGCGCCGCCAATAGGCAGCAGGGCGTTGGTAGCCGCATCGCGGTAGTTGGCGGCTTGGTGGGCTTCGTAGTCAAACTCGGTGATGTTGCCCAAGTTGTAGCCGTTTTTCATCCGAATGGTCTGCAATAAGCCGTAGCGGGCATAGGGGGCGTAGCTGTCGCGGTTGGGCAAATTGCCGCAGTTTCCAAATTCATCTTTGGCTAATAGTCCTTTGTTGGGTATGCTCGTTTTGCCGTTTAAAAAGCCCCAATGGTCCACGCCGTAGGTTAAGCGGCTGTAAAAAGTAGTAGGCGCATCTTGGTAAAAATAGGCAAATTCGTAACTGATGCCATCGGGAAACTGCACTTTGTTGAGCCGCAAACGCCGCAGGTGAGTAGTGCCAACGTTGATGCTGCCGTTTGCGCCATTGAAGCTAAAACCCGCAGGTAATGGATTGTGAACGGGGTCGGAATCGCTCTGAAAATAATCGTAATTGAAACTATATTTGAGCGTGTCGCCGTTGCCCGTTTG
This sequence comes from Cytophagia bacterium, assembly GCA_004293645.1. GTDB lineage: Bacteria > Bacteroidota > Bacteroidia > Cytophagales > Spirosomataceae > REAB01. Next base: position 4,378 of record REAB01000128.1, read on the forward strand.
GTCGGTAATAAGTAGCTCGTTGAGTTTTTTAGAATAGCTCAGATTGGGTGGATTGCTGCCCCAATCGCCAATGTCGGTGCGCGATTCTGAGCAGTCTATTTGGCCACATTCTTCGGGGCCAGTGGGGATGCCCGTTTCGGGGTCGTAGGGTGTGAAGCAAGAAGTACAACTTTTATTGACCAATACTTGCTTGGTGGCCCCCTTAATTTTGGCCAAGCTAACCCCCTGCACATACACCCGGTTGATGGTCTTATCTACCGTGCTACTGCCGCAGTTTTCGGCTTGGCTTTCGGCCAGTTTAAAATAGCTAAATTGGTCGGTTCGGTAGGTAAAATTGATTTCTTGGCCAGACGCGCTACGAATTTGACTTAAATGCCAAGCCGAACGCACGGCTGTGCCGCGCCAATAGTTCTGAAATGCCGTATTGCTCGCCACTATATTGTTATCGCGGGCAAATTGGGTGTCAATTTCGCTGCTTTCTTCGTAAGCATTGTCAAAACCAAAAGCATATTGCGTGCCATCGGCGGTGATAACAAGGCAAGTCGTAATTTTGGAAATAGTGGGAAAACTGGGGTCGGGCGTAAGGCTGAGCGCCATTCTTACGTCGGCATCGGGAAAAGAAACAAACTCAATATTGCCCACGCTCAAGGGTTTACGCACCATTTTGAAGCTTTGACCGCCCAAATTGACATAAAAAAGGTCAGGTTCTTGGTCGTCGTCGGGTTGGCTGTTTTGAGCATACACGTAAGCCCAGTTGCTGAAATAACCCCTGCGGGCGGTGAAGCCACCCGATAAATTAGTTAATTCCAACGAGCCTTCGTCGGGCAGGCCACGTACTACGCGCGTAACCATGCCCCCCGCTTGCAGCGACCAGCCCATGCCGCACCAAGCTGCTACCTCGCCCGCTTTCATGCCCGAGGCGTTGTAACTGAGGGCAATAGGTAGGTTCAGGTTTCCTTCTTGGAGGGTATAAATGGGTAAGCCCACGGCGGGTGTACCTGTGTACAGATTGACGGGGGTGTCCTTAAAACGTCCAATCGAACTGGCCTCGGCAGAAGCGGTGGCAGTGGGAATACCCGAAACGCCCGCCACGGCTTGGGTAGTTGGAGTGGCGGGTGGGGTATTTTTATTGATGCGCGGTGGGGTGGGCGCGGGTAAAACGGGGTAGTAAGGTTTGGGAACTTTGATGACTACTTGCGCCAGCAGCACCTGATTAAAAAATAGGAGAACGAAACAGAATTGAAAGAAGGTCTTCATCTGGATAAGAAGCGTGAAACGTCGGATTTACTTTGTCTTAGAGGCTCGGCAAAAAGTTTAACACCAGTAACTACTTCTCCCATTCACAAGTGTAGAAACTATTTTTGAATTATGCAAACTTGTTTTGAGCTAAATGTAACCCAAACTACCTTTTCAAAGGTCAATACATCATCCAAAAACCAACTTTTACCGTCTTTATTTTACACCCAACGGCTCAAAAATAGATTGAAGGCATCTTTGTGTTGCTCGCTAACGGGAATGGTAACGTTGCCAATTTGAATACTGTTTTTGGTAACCGCCCCAATTTTACCCAAACTCACAATAAACGACCGATGCACCCGCATAAAATGCTTGGCGGGCAGTTTTTCTTCCAAAGTTTTGAGGCTCGTCAGCGATAGTAGTGGCTTGGGGTTGTTTTGGAGGTGTACTTTTACGTAATCTTTCAAGCCTTCGATGTACAAAATGTCGCCAAAAGCTACGCGTACCAACTGGTACTCTACTTTCAAAAACAGAAACTCGTCTTCGGGCGTTGCCGTCGCAATTACGGGCGGTGTGGCGCGTTTTACCAGTTCAAAATAAGCCTGCGCTTTGTGAGCAGCGTGCAAAAACTCCTCGTAATTAAAGGGTTTTAGGAGATAATCGAGGGCATCTACTTTAAAGCCTTCGATGGCAAATTGGTTGAAAGCGGTCGTAAATACAATGCGCGGCGTAGTTTGATTCGTATTTTTGTCGAGTACTCGCGCCAGTTCAATCCCTGTCAAATCGGGCATTTGAATGTCCAAAAACACCAAATCTATGGGTTCTGCCTGCAAGATAGTTAGTGCTTCAATGGCACTCGAATACCTGCCTACTAAGGTCAAAAAAGGCGTTTTTTCGATAAAAGCCGACACCAAGCCCAATGCCAGCGGCTCGTCGTCAACGGCAATGCAACGGAGAATCATAACAACAGCGTTGGGTTTACAATTAGTATTTCAAATTTAATGAACAACCTAAAAAATGACACAAAACTTTTGAGATTGTGGACAAACAATTAACTTTGGCTCATCATTAAAACCCAAACGAACATGGCAAAAGCACAAGACGCGCGCAAAGAAACCAAGAAAGTGTCGGAAAAAACCTTGAAAGACAAACGCGCTGAAAAAAAAGTAAAGCGCGACAATAAAAAGGACTAAACGCTTTTTGGTTTCTTTGGCAGCTGTTGTCTGTGTCTTCACAGACGGCGGCGGTTGGCAACGGCTGGTTGTCTGTGAAGGCACAGACAACAGCTTTGCTTTTTCAAAACTCAACTCCACAATTCCAACACAACTTGGTATTCGTTATCGGCATTCTGCTCGATTACGTCTAATTTATATCGGCCATGATAGAGCAAATCTAAGCGGCGGCGGGTATTGGCCAAACCAATGCCATTACTTTGTTCAAGATTGGTACTTTGGTCGGTAAACACGCTGTTGCGCACTTCCACCTTCAAAACCCGATTTTGTTGCCCAATCTTAATGTCAATGTGGCTGTTGGCGCGCGCACTAATGCCGTGCTTAAAGGCATTTTCGACAAACGGCAGCAGCAACATGGGCGCAATGGGCAGGTCGTTGAGCGGCGTAGGGGTTTCTAAGTTTACCTTCACTTTGTCAGTAAGGCGCAGTTGCATGAGCTGAATGTAGCCCTTCACAAATTCTATTTCTTGGCTCAGTAGCACCGTTCCTTCTTGCGTATCATAAAGCACATAGCGCATCATTTTCGAGAGCTTATGCAAAGCTTCGCGGGCGGCATCTACGTCAATCATGGTGAGCGCGTAAATATTGTTGAGGGTATTGAAGAAAAAGTGCGGGTTTATTTGCGCCTTCAAAAACGACAGCTCCGAAGCGATTTTGTCGCGCTCTAAATTTTCTCGAATCTGCGCATCTTTTTGCCACTTTTGCACCACCGACACGCTCGTACTAATACCCAACACGAGCAGCGCGTAAAGCACCGTAAACATATCAAAACGCCGCTCGCGGCGCGGGTCAAATGGTTGGTTGGGCCGAAAGGCGCGGTGCCACAGTTCGGGTAAATGGAGCCACCATTCAATGCCCTGGATAATCCAATACACCCCAAAAACGGTGCTTCCCAGCACGACCACAAACCACCCAATGCGGTTTTTGAACAACAAACGAGGCACAAAAACCCGCTGATTGAGGTAAAAGAGAGCGACCAAAAGTACAAAAAGTAATCCTTGTTTTACCCACCACTCGTCGGGCACTTCTACGCGCCAATTGCGCGGCGGAAAAAGCAGCAACGGCCCAATAAGACCCCAAGCCAACAAGTGAATGAGAACAGGTAAATATTGACGAAATTTGAAATGAGCCATGCGCAAAGAAACAAAGTTTTGTCAATGCTAAGGTTTATCGGTCAATCGTTTAGCATTAATCTGCTAATTAGTAAAATTTACCGACGTTTGGGGCGTTTTTGCCGCCAACAACGGTGCGGGTAGTTCGATAAGATGAGTGTCAAACGCGAAAATTCACCGCAGTATTTACAAAAAAATAATTTGAAACAATATAACCGCAAATATATCCGTTGTGTATGGGTAAAAGAATTGTAAGATTTTTTGTCAAAAAAATAGATTTGGCAACATTATTGATGAGTTGTTGGTGAAGTAAACCATCAAAAAGCGTGAAATTTCGGTAAACAGTCTTATTTTTGCGTATTCAAACTAAATAAATACATGGTAAAGTTTCGTTTAAACGTAGCAATCTGGGTATTGTTGGCGGCAGTTGTAATGAATGCCTGCAACTCCAAAAAGCATCCGTCTAGCCTTAAACCAGGCAAACTCAGTAAGAAAACGGAAGTAGTTTATACTTCAAAAGATGGCAAACCCAAAAAGGGCAAGAAAGGTGCAAAAGCCGCCGATACTCCCGACGGATTTGCGGTAGCGCCCTACAAAGCGCAAGCCGTAGGACCAGGTTTGGTGTTTATTGAAGGTGGACGCTTCACAATGGGTGCGTTGGAAGAAGACGTAATGAACTCACGCGACAACCGCGAACGTACCGTGAGTGTGCAGTCGTTTTTTATGGACGAAACCGAAGTGGCCAACATCCACTACTTAGAATATTTACACTACGTACAGCGCGACTCGTCGGCGGAGGTATATGCCAAAGCACTGCCCGACACCACCGTTTGGTTCGACCCGTTGTCGTTCAACGATTCGTACGTAACTTACTATTTTCGCCACCCAGGTTTCAGAATGTACCCCGTGGTGGGTGTGTCTTGGGTGCAAGCCAACGACTATTCTATTTGGCGCACCAACTTGGTCAATTCGAGTTTAGCTGGAAAATTTGACAGCAAAGGAGCCCAAGCCCGTAAAGTAGGCAAGAAGAAAGGAGCCGAAAGCGATGCTACTTCCGCAGGTGGCAACAGCCGCCCGCCCGTAGAAAGCGGTTTTGTGTTGCCCAATTACCGCCTGCCAACCGAAGCCGAGTGGGAATACGGCGCAAAAGCCATGATTGGCACGCAATATGCCGACGAAAACCAAACCAATCAGCGCATTTATCCTTGGGACGGCTCGGCCATGCGAAACCCCAAAGGCCGCAAGAAAGGTCAAATGTTGGCCAACTTCAAACGCGCCCGGGGCGATTATGCTGGTATTGCGGGTAAGTCGAACGACGGTGCTATTATTACCGAAGAAATTTATTCATATACGCCCAACGACTTTGGCTTGTACAACATGGCTGGAAACGTAAACGAATGGGTATATGACGTATATCGCCCGTTGTCTTACATGGACGTAAAAGATTTGAACCCACTGCGCCGCGACGGCTTTTTGGACGACTCGAAGCGTTACGACCAGAAAAATAACAACTCGGTGATAAACGACAAGCTACGGGTTTATAAAGGTGGTTCTTGGTCTGACGTAGCCTATTGGCTCTCGCCAGGTACGCGCCGCTTCTTAGACCAAGATTCTTCAACGGCCATGATTGGTTTCCGTTGCGCCATGATTTCGGCGGGCAAAAATAAGTAAGACAAGCCACACAGTTGAACAAAAAATCCCGCTCCGAGCGGGATTTTTTGTTGGCAAAATACTGCTGATTACCCACTAAGTAGGTGAACATATTTAATCGACACTTCTGATTTGTGTAAAATGCTGATAATGAGTATTTTGAATTGCTGTGGACAGTCGACTATTGACTGTGGACTACTTATTTCATGCTTTGGTACAACTGCCAACTTGACGCAAGAATGCTGAACGGTTAGCCCAGGGCTTGTGCCAAATCGGCTATCAAATCGTTGGGGTGTTCAAGTCCCACCGACACCCGCAGCAGGTTGGGTGGTGTGGTAGAAAGCGGCCCTTCGGCGGTGGCGCGGTGTTCAATAAGGCTCTCCACGCCGCCCAAACTCGTGGCCCGAATAAACAATTGCACCTTACTTTTGACCAACAAAGCTGCCGCCGCCCCGTCTTTGAGCTGAAACGAGAGCATTGCCCCCGCCATTTCCATTTGTCGTTGGGCTATTTCGTAGCCCACGTGGCTTTCTAAACCTGGATAATTGACACGCTCCACGCGTGGGTGGGTTGCCAAAAAAGCGGCTAACTGCGCCGCATTGGCCGACTGCTGCCGCACCCGCAAGGCCAGCGTTTTGATGCCCCGTAGCAGCAGCCAGCAATCGAACGCCGACGGTACTGCCCCACCCAATTGCTGCAATTGGCGGGCGCGTTGGGCCAATTCACCATTTTGTTTGAACACCAAGCAGCCGCCCAGCAAGTCGCTGTGGCCGCCAAAGTACTTGGTAGTGGCGTGCATTACGGCATCAAAACCGTGTTCGAGGGGGCGCTGCAAAACGGGTGTAGCCCAGGTGTTGTCGCACACGCAGCGGGCGTTGTGGGCGCGTGCCAATTGCGCAATAGCCTGTAAATCAGCGATTTTTAGCAATGGATTGGACGGCGTTTCTACCCAAACCAGCTTGGTATTGGCCTGAAAAGCCGCCGAGACTGCTTCCAAGTCGGTCATATCTACTTTGGTACAAGTCAAACCCCAGTGGTCGAAGTGGGCTTGTAAAATGGCGGGTGTGCCAAAATAAGCATCGTCGGGAATCAGCACGTGGTCGTGGGGGCGCAGACATTGCAATAGGGTAGTGGTGGCGGCTTGCCCCGACGCAAAAGCCACGGCTACCTCGCCGCCTTCGAGTGCGGCGCAGGCTTTTTCGAGCGCGTCGCGGTTGGGGTTGGCCGTACGGCTGTAAATAAACCCGTTTGGCAACAAGTTTTCTTCGTTGCGCTCAAACGTAGTAGAAAGGTAAATGGGCGTAGCTACCGCGCTGGTTTGGGTGTCGTGGGTGCGGGTAGCTTGCAGGGCGCGGGTTTCAAAGTGCATTTTGGTCAAGAAAAAATAAAAATGGGGGCGCGAGAAGAGAATTGTCAGTTGTTCATGCCGCCTGGGGCATTAAAAAAGCCATCGGGTTTCCGAATACTGTATTTTGAAAAGTCTTGGTTGGCATCGAGTCCTGTGCCTTTCATGCGCTCGCCCGACAGCATGCTCTCTACCACTACTTTACGTTCCGTAAATACTTTTTTCGTGAGCGGATTCCAGGTCAGTTCGTCGGTAAATAATTGCTGTTGCTTTTGGGTATTCACCACTTTTACGTGGCCCATCACCCTGTAAACGCCCGTTTGGTTGTCCAACCGCCCAGAGTCGGCGCGAAGGGTGGTGATGACATTTTGGCCAGTGGGGTCGAAAAAATCAATAAAAACGGGTTTCGGAAATACCTTGTCTTCGTTGGGTTGTTTGATTTGTTTAGCAGTGTTTACTTTCACTTTCAAAATGGCTTTTTCGCTAAACAGCACCTGCACGTTTTCGGCTTCTTCGAGTGGCCCTTTGTAAGCAATAAACTTTTTGGCACCGGGGTCTTCGTCGCAGGCCGCTCCCAGCCACAACAAGATTATAAAACAAATGGAAGGCAAAAACTTGCCTTCCATTAAAACTTTTTTCTCATTCATTGCGCTGTGTTGTTTATTAAATGAATCTATGTTTGATGCCCAAATTTAGCATTTAAACCGCTAACTTGGACTGGTTTTATAGATTTTTAACAAATCGCCAAGGTCTTTTAATCTACCTTAAACTTCTGGAACCAGCGACCATCTTTGAGCGATAAACTAAACACAATGCGGGCGTAGCGTTCTTGGAAGGTTTGGGCGGTAATGTCGCCGCGTTGCCCTGCCACCACCGACAGATTGACAAAATTGACGAGACCTTGGCCAATAGGCAACGAAGTACCGAGCGAAAAACTGATGTCATCAATGGGTTTAGTACCTACCACAAAGGGCGTTTGGGCGTACGTAAAACCCGCGCGGTACCAAATCAAATCTTTGTATTTGGTAGAAGTAAATTTGGGCATAAATTCCAAACCCAAGTGGTAGCTTTGGGCATTTCTTAAGCCTTCGTTGCCACCCGACGGGCCTTTGTAGTTGGACCAGTTTTGCCGCTCATAATCGAAGGCTATCAGCAAGTTATAGAGTTTTTCGTAGCTCACACCCACCCGCAATTGACCAGGAATTTGCATGGAAAGACTGCTGTTATTAAAAATCGTATCGGGGTTTGTGATGCCCTGTCCCAATGAGTTTAGGAGTTCGATGGTGGTACTTCTACTCCCCGATACCTTGTTGCGCAGGTTGTAAGCTGCGCCAAAATTGAGATAGCGTTCGGGTTTGATAATGTGTCGCCAAGCGGCACCGAGCTTTAAGTCCACGTCGTTGAAGCCCACGCGGTCGTCGCGGCTTACGGTGTAGTCGCGGTTGTCGCCGATGCGCACTTGCGAGGTGGCACTGCGGTTGGTGATTCCAAATAAATAAGACAATTCAGCGCCCACCGTCAGCGACTTGCCAATGGCGAAACCGTTGGTAACGCTGGCTTTATTGACACCGCCCGTGCCTTTGTAAACGTACTGCGCTTCGTAGATGGAAGTGCCAATGCGGCTGTATAAATTTTGCTGGTAATTGACGTAGCTGTAAGGTTTTAAACTAAATCCCAGCGACCACTTGGGGCCAGCGGGAAACGACAAGGCAATGTAGCCCAAATTACCCCCAAACTCACGTTGCTGTTGGCGGCTGTCTTTTAGTAATTTGTAGTTGCCCAGCAAGCCTACATCGAAAGTTGTGTAGCGGTTGCGAACCAATAAAGCGGGGTTCATGGGGTTGATATACAGGCCATTGGCACTGCTCACGCCCACGTCGCCCATGCCGTTGTTGGTAGAAAAACCACTGCTGTATTGCTCGCCAATACCCAATGCGGAGTAGGGCGAGTTGCCCAGTCCTTGTGCCAATAATTGTGAGGTAAAAAAAACAGCCCCTAACACCAAACCGCTACACTTTTTGAGAAGAAACATTGTATTGTAAAATTCGATTTAAACCAATCAAAACCAGATTTGGCACTGCAAAGATGGGCTTTTTAAGCCGACTTTCAAAAAACGGGGCATCACCTCCGCACAGCAATACCTTACAATTGCCCATTTCGGCGTGGTAGCGGGCTATAATTCCCGCTGCTTCGGCCAGCAAACCATTCACGGCACCACTTTGTATGGCTTGCTGGGTGTTTTTGCCCACCAACGTCGGAAAACCGTCGGCTTCGACGAGTGGTAGCTTCTTAGTAAACGAATGCATGGCTTGAAATCGCATACGAAGGCCCGGAGAAATTATGCCACCACCAAAAACGGCATCGGCACTGAGCCAGTCGTACGTAACGCAAGTGCCCATGTCAATAATCAAACAATGTTCGTTTGGAAACATGACCATTGCACCTACTGCCGCCGCCACACGGTCAGGGCCAAGGGTTTGCGGGGTTTCGTAATCTTTTTTGAGGGGCACGGGTAGTTGGGCAGTAAGCTCAAAAGTTTGGCATCCTTGCTGCGTTAGTGCCTGGGCAAAAGGTTGCGTTTGGTGCGAAGTAGAAGAAAAAATAGCCTGCGTTGGCCTGTTCTCGTTCAAAACTGTCAGGAGCGTTTCAACTGGTATTTTTCGTTGCACTTCCAACAGTTCGTTCTGCTCAAACCAACCAATTTTTGCAAATGTGTTTCCTATGTCTATAACGGCGTTCATTTTCAGAATGAGGTCATGATTGAATGGGGGGAGGAGACTTGGATTATGTATTTCGATGCTCAACCCTAATATTGTTGGCCTAATTTTGGAAAATTTCTACCAAAAAACCATTGGGGGCGAGCAGCGTCATGGCTTTGCGTTGGCCATAATAGGGCGAATTGATGGCGGTGGGCGGCTGCAAAATGGTGTATTTTTTTTCTTTGGCTTTTTGCCAAACGGCGTTCAAATCTTTGCACGGGAATGTCCAACAACCCAAGCCACGGTTGGGTATTTTTTTGGCCACACCCACGTCGTACGCTTTCTGATTTTTGAATTCTATGAACAACAAATGCCCCCAACGACTGCCTTTGGCATAAATCGTAAGAAAGCGATATTGGGTGCCAGCAGGAACACCCAACGCCCCCGAAGTAGTCCAAATGCGGTCTGAGCGCACTTCGTAGCCCAGCACATTGACGTAGAAATCAATGATTTGGTCGGAGTTGTCCACAATAACCGACGAGTAGCCCGGACCACCGTAGCCCGTAAGCGAGTCGGTGGGACTGAGCTGGTTCATGCCATCGCCGCGCGTAATGCCCACGCCCTTCACAAAGTCGGGGCCGTTGAAAATGGTTTCAAAAACGGTGTATTTAGATTTGTCGGGGGCATCTACTTGGTAGGTGTTCATGGGTGCCCACGCCCCAAAGCCCACACGCCGCATGGTAGAGTCGAGTTTGGGCTGAATGTCGTTCGGAAAACCCAGGGCCAATACGCCCAGCTCAAGGGTATTCCAGCTTTTATGAATGGCGGGTGTGGGTTTGTTGAGCAGCATCACGCGCACTTTAAGCGCGGGTGTGGTGGGGCGTTCCAAAAAATACAACTGCCAGTCAATATCGGCAGCAATGCCGTACATTTTGCGTTCCAATGCTTTGCTTTTGGTATCTTGCTCTACTGGTCCACAGAGTGTCATACCGAACCCTTTTTCGTAAAAAAGCTGGGTTTCTTCCAACGAAACCGTGCAGAGTGTTGTGCCAAAAAGCGGCAACGTCAGCGCGTCGGCCTCGCTCGATTTGGGGGCTTGGGTGTCGCGGTTTTGGGCAATAACGAAGCCCCCTACCCCCCGATGGGGGAACAAAACGTGGAGAATCAGGAATGTAAAATGGAGAATGAATAAGGCTTTTTTCATAGAAAGTAACCAATATTAGAAGTTTGCAGTTTTTAACAATAATTTAACACTCAACACTCAACACCGCACGGGCGGCCCCGTCAACACTCAACACTCAACACCGCACGGGCGGCCCCGTCAACACTCAACCCTTCTGGCAGCGCAATAAAGCCCTCCAAAGCACTGGCGGCCACCACGGCAGGAGAACCCAAATATACTTCTGAATTGGGATTGCCCATACGTCCCCTAAAATTACGATTGGTGGAAGAAATAACCGTTTCGCCGTCGCCAGGCACGCCCAAATGCGACCCCACGCAAGGCCCACAACCGCTGGTTATAAATTTAGCTCCAGCTTCCATTAACACTTGCGCCGTGCCGTCGGCGAGTGCGTCCATAAATACTTTGTTGGAGGCGGGTGCTACCAAGAAACGCACGTTTTTGGCTACTTTTTTGCCTTTCATAATGGTAGCGGCTATTTGTAAATCTTCCAAACGGGCGTTGGTGCAACTTCCCATAAACGCAAACTGAATGGGCGTACCCACCGCTTTTTCGGCATCGTGCACGTTGTCGGGCGAGTTTGGAAATGCCAATTGGGGCTTTAAATCGCTGAGGTCAAATTCTATAACGCGCTCATAAACTGCGCCTTCGTCGGGCAGGATGGGTGTCCAGTCGTAGGGTAAATGCAGGCCAGCGGGGTGGCAAATGCCGTTTTTTGCGCCCATTTCAATCACCATATTGCACATCGTCATGCGGCTCGACAGGGTCATGCGTTCAACAATAGGGCCCTCAAACTCAATGGCTTGGTAAGTAGCACCTTCGATGGTGAGGTGTTTGGCCAAAAACAAAATTACGTCTTTGGCACTTACGCCCGCTTTGAGGCGGCCATTTAACACAAACTTGATGGTACGCGGCACTTTGAGCCAAATTTTGCCCGTCAGCATTACGCCCGCCAAGTCGGTAGAGCCCACGCCCGTCGCAAAAGCGTTGAGACAGCCATACGTAACGGTGTGTGAGTCGGCCCCAATAAACAAGTCGCCTGGCTTGACGTGCGCGTTTTCTACCACCAACTGATGGCAAATGCCCTCGCCCACGTCGTACAGCACGCAGTCTTGCTCGTTTACAAACTCCCGCATAAACTTGTGCAAATTGCCAATGCGTTCGTTGGGCGCGGGCGAGGCGTGGTCAATCACCATGATGGTTTTTTCTTTATTAAATACCCGCTGCCCGCCCATTTCGCGGAAGGCTTTGATGGCCATGGGCGCGGTGGTGTCGGAGGCCATGATGCCATCAACTTTCACAATGGTTAGCTCGTCGGCATAAACGGCTTTGCCCGCGTGGGCCGAGAGTATTTTTTCGGTAATTGTTTGAGGTTTTTTCATTGGGGTATGGTGTAGGGTGAATGGGGTAAGGGGAAAAGGTGAATGGGGGGGGCGCTTTCGTTGTCCGTGGACTATTGACTGCGGACTGTGGACTATTGACTGCGGACAATTGACTATTGCTACCCCAGCCTTTGGCCCAATCACGGTTTTCTTATAAAAAAGAAATAATGCTTCCTAAAATCGTATTTTTGTATTTTAAAAACAAAACGAACTTTGATGGAAACGCTGTCTGATA
>REAB01000039.1 GCA_004293645.1 Cytophagia bacterium
ATACTAATTTTTCCGACTACATGTTTAGTGGGCAATATGCTTGTGGACTAATTTCTCAAAAACTGTCAACTACTTTGGAAGCAATATGAAAGATGCCTTACTTTTTTCATTTTTCTTAAAAATTTAGAATTTAATATTTAAGTTTACACCATACGATCTGGTAGATGGGAGGCTAGTACCTTCTATTCCAGCTGAGCCTATTAAAGAAGAAAAACCAGCCTCAGGATCTATGTTGTCTGAGTTTCTGAGAAATACAAGTAGATTACGTCCCACAAGAGAAATCTCAGCTGACTTTATAGGTAAGCGGCCAAATACTTTCGGATTGATAGTGTAGCCCAAAGTTACTTGTCTAAGTTTAATGAAGTCTCCATTCAATACATTTAAGGCCGATATTCTTCTGGCTAAGCCTTGATAGTACGTTTGAGCTGGTACACTCACTCTATTCGGAGCACCGTCTGCAGTTACTCCATCTACTGTTACTCCTGTTTCACGGCCTTCTAATGTTTTTTGATGTAGGCCTCTTAGAGTAGTGTAAAAATTGGTGGCAGATAAAATTTTACTGCCAAATCTATAATCTAATAAAAACGACAAATTAAAGTTTTTGTAGCTTATTTCATTGTTTAATCCTCCATAAGCTCTGGGCAAAACCGATCCCATTGGAGTACGTATAGGATTTGCGATTGGAATACCACCTGCATCTACCACAATTTTTCCATTTAGGTAGGTATAATCATTTGCCATTATTTGTGGGCCTGGCATACCTTTTATAATTGCTGTATTGGCATTTAACGGACGATAGGTTCCCATTCCTAATTGTTGATTTTCCGACGGTGTTCCGTTTATTTCATTTACATTGTTTTTAACACTCGTAAAGTTCAATGAACTCGTCCATCTAAAATCTTTCTTCTCAATCAAAACGCCAGTAATTAATACCTCAAGACCAGAGTTCTGGGTAGAACCTGTACCAATTAATTGAGATGAATAGCCAGTAGATTCTGAAAGTGATCCATTAATAATCTCATTGTTGGTTTTTCTGTTAAAGTAAGCCAAATCTATCCCTAATCTGTTTTTGTAAAACTTAAGGTCAGCTCCTACTTCAAACTCTGTCAGTGTAAATGGTTTTAAAAACAAGTTAGGTAAACCTCCACCAAATGAGCCTGTGGTAATGCCCTGCACTGCTGCCCCAACGTTGTAATACTGCGAAGTAGAGTAGGGGCTCAATGGCTCACCACTTACTACCGCATAAGAAGCCCTTAATTTACCATAAGACAATTTATCCACTTTAAGTGCTTCTGTAAAATCATAACTTAATGAAACCGAAGGAGTGAAAATTCCTTGATTTTCTGTTGGTAACGTAGAGAATGCATCATACCTACCTGTGGTAGATAGAATTAATTGATTCCTAAAATTGAAATCCAATGAATAAAACGCAGAGTTGGCTTGTCTTTTATTAAATCCGTAATTTCTGTTAAAATTTAAAACATTAAATGGGCTGTAGAAAAATGGTATCACAAATGGCCCACCGCCAATTGAAATACTTTCGGATTGATTTTTTCGGATACTTGCTCCTGCTAACGCATCAATGCTGAAATCATTGTTAATCTTGAAATTTCCTCCTAAAATAGCATCCACGTTCATTTCTATAGTAGTTGACTTCGTTTTGCCATTCAATTGACCAGCATTACCATTTGAATATGCAGTACCCGTAGGCGTAACGCTAAATAAATCATCATTCATATAATCATAGCCAAATCTCACTAATCCATAAACGTTTTTGGTTATATCATATTTTGCTGTTAAAGCAGATAACAATCTCTTTCTCTTTACATCATTTTTATAACGATTCACCACAAACCATGGGTTAGTTACAAATATATCGTCATTCCATGCAAGCTCATTTTGGGTAGGTGAGAGGGTTGTATAACCTGGGCGCAAAGTGGCTTCGCTAACATTTGTAGCCAATAAATAGATATTGTTAGCGTTCATAGGGCCATCGCTTAACTGGGCTTTGTTGTTGTTGAAATCGTCAACAAAATTGGCCATAACATCAATACTAAGTTTTTTGCCAAATTTTTGATTAGCAGTGAAATTGGCGGTTCTTCTGGTTAATCCGCTATTTCTTAGAACAGAAGTATTATCTAAGTTGGCCAAAGAAAGTCTAAAATTACCAGTTTCGTTACCACTTGAAAGAGATAAGGAGTTAGTAATTGAGCGACCCAATCGATAAAAGTTTTTAAAATTATCTCTAACTGCTGAATAAGGATAATTATTCCCGTCAAATTGAATAGTTGGTCGCCCATCTAATTTTTCTCCCCAACTAAACCTTCCACTGTTTACAGCACTGGTTACATTATCTGGCCTTTTTCCATTCTGTCCTTGTCCATACACGTATTGGTAGTCAGAAAAGTCTATTGCCTGTTCTGCAACGGTGTTTAAATTGTAATCAATCGCAATTTTCCCCTTTTTTCCAGCTTTGGTGGTAACCAAAATAACCCCATTCGCAGCACGAGCTCCATAAAGTGCTGAGGCAGATGCTCCTTTTAATACCGACATACTTTCGATATCATCAGGGTTTAAATTTGATATTCCATCGCCATTGTCAGATCCACCCCATTCTCCTGCACTTCCTCTTTGGGAGTTATCAATAGGCACACCATTGAGTACTATTAGTGGAGAACCCGCCCCAAAACTTGCCATTCCACGCAATAGAATTCTTGCAGAACCTCCTGGCCCTCCATTGGTGCCAGCAATATTCAATCCTGCCACACGTCCAGCCATCGAAAGTGCCACGTTAGTTTCTCTGGCCTTAATCATTTGCTCGCCACTAATTGTAGATACGGAATATCCTAACTTTCTTGCCTCTTTAGAAATACCCAAAGCAGTAACTACCACCTCGTTTAAAACTTTTTCGTCTGGCTTTAAAGTAATGTTGATACTCGTAGTATTTCCCACCACTACATTTGCTGGAACAAATCCGGGTAGTGGTACATTTATGGTGCTATTGATTTTTGGATTTGCAAGTTATAATCACAGATGAAATAAGCAATTGCTCCAATGTGGTTGTCTAAATCTTTT
>REAB01000040.1 GCA_004293645.1 Cytophagia bacterium
TACTAATTTTTCCGACTACATGTTTAGTGGGCAATATGCTTGTGGACTAATTTCTCAAAAACTGTCAACTACTTTGGAAGCAATATGAAAGATGCCGATTATTACACCAAAAACACCACCAACTTATTGTTTGCGGTACAAATTCCACAAGAATCAGGATTTACCAATTTTAATGATAACATTGGTGAGATTAAATTCTGGGGACATGAATTCTCTTTGAATACCCGTATTCTTGACCGTGGAAAATTGAAGTGGAGTGTAAATTCCAATATTTCTTTCAATCGCAACCGAGTGGTTGCCCTTGCTGATGGCATTGACCGCGTGTATGGTTTACACCATATCACCAAAGTAGGGGAGCCGTTTGGCCAATTTTATGGGCATCTTGCCAACGGGTTGTATATGAATGCTGAGGACCTCAAAAACTCACCTGTCGTACCAGGCCGTTCATTTGTTGGAACGATTAAACTCGTTGACGTAAACGGTGACGGTGTTCTTACCAACGGTGGCGACAGAGATGACCGTACCATTTTGGGTAATCCATTTCCTGATTTTACTTACGGAATAACCACAAACTTAAACTATGGTAATTTTGATTTTAGTGTTGTTGGTTCAGGTTCTCAGGGCAATCAATTGTGGGTACGCCATTTGTACAGCACCGCTAACCTTGATGGGGTGTTCAACATGCACCGAGAAGCACAATTCCGCTTCCGCTCAGTAGAAAATCCCGGCAAAGGATTCTACGGTACAACTGTGGGTGGCGGTACTGCTACGGGTATCGAGCGTGACTGGCAGAATAGCCGTTTTGTGGCTGATGCGTCATTCTTTACCATCAAGAACATCACATTGGGTTATACCATCAACAAGCGCAATAAGCTTTTCCGCTCAGCCCGTGTGTATGCTTCTATCCAACAGGCACTGGTGTTTACCAAATATTGGGGCGGATCTAACCCTGAAACGAGTGCGCAGCAAAACGGACAAGGCGACGGTGGAAACCTTAGCCCAGGCGTTGATTTATTCAATTATCCTGTACCTCGCACTTCAACAATTGGCGTGAACTTCAATTTTTAAACCAAGTGATTTTAATTGATTTTGCAGGTTTTATAACCAAAATAGGGTTTTAAAATCAATCTAAAATTCTTTATAAATCCATTAAATAATTCAGAAAATGAAAAAGATACTCATCATTTTAATTGTGTTTAGTTTAGGTGCGATAAGCTGCAAAGAAGACTTCTTAACAATTACGCCTGAGACCGAATTGACTTCGGTTACATTCTTTAAAACCGAATCTGACTTCATACAGGCTGTCAATAGCACTTATGTTCCTCTGCGTACGCTAAACAACATCAATTCGCATTTGCTTTCAGAGCAGCATTCGGATAATGCGCGCTACGTACGTAACGTTTTGTTTGGTGCGACCGAAAACCAATCGAACTTGGCAGATTTCAACGTACCTACTGATAACGGCATCACTACCAATGGTAATGTTCTGACGGCTTATCGTCAAAACTACCTCATCATTGCCCGTGCAAATCAAGTATTGGCGTTGATTGATGCCGCCACTATTCCAGATGCTACCAAAAAGAATGTAAAAGGGCAAGCATTATTTCTGAGGGCTTTGGCTTATTTAGAAATAGCGCGCTACTTTAACCGTGGGCCACTCCAATTAACCCCAGTGAGTGGTCGTTCGGGAGCTGCCGCTGCGCTCGGTACAGGCGATCAGTTGTACGCTCAAATCATCAAGGATGCTACTGAGGCTATTCCTCTACTGCCCAATAAAACGGCCCAAGAGGCTGGAAGAGCTACTTCGGGAGCAGCTCAGGCACTATTGGCCAATGTCTATATGATTCAGAAGAAGTGGTCGGATGCCGAAACATTGCTTCGGGCCATTGTAACAAGCAATGAGTACAGTCTAATGCCCAACTATGCCGATGCATTTTCTAATAGTACAAGCAACAAAAACACCAGAGAATCGGTCTTTGAAGTGCAATTCTTAGAAGGTGCGCAAGGACTTAACGGAACGTTTTTGTACAGTATGCTTCCTTTTCCTATCGCTGCTAATGAGCTTGTAACAATCACTGGAACTACAAACCCGCAACCATTATCGGGAGAAGGCAACAACATTCCTACGCCAGATTTGATAGAATCCTACGAAACAGGTGATAGACGCAGAGAGGCCACGATTGGTACAATTACTTTGGGTGGTGCTTTACACGTCAACAAAACGTTCCCTTTCATTAGAAAGTACGCAAGACCGCATGCACTCCACAACAACCACGGCATGAACTGGCCCATTTATCGCTACTCAGAAGTGCTGTTGTTTTTGGCAGAAGCGTTGATTGAGCAAAATAAATTGGCAGATGCCGCTCCTTTCCTCAACCAAGTACGTACGCGGGCGGGATTGGCCAATACTACCGCTGCTACTCAAGTTGCGATGCGTGATGCTGTTTATCAAGAGCGTCGGGTTGAGTTGGCTTTTGAGTCGAAGCGTTTGCATGATTTGGTACGCACGGGACGTTTAGCAACGGTTATCAGAGCTTACGGCGACCGCGTCAAAGCAGATAAATTCAAGTATTATTTCCCCGAGTCGGGTTTTGTGCCAAGCGATGCTTTTACCAATATTACTCCTTACTACGGCTTACCAGCTGCTGAGTCAGATTTGAGCCCTAATTTCTAATAAAAACAACAACTTTCCGACACGGGCGGCCTCGTTTCGGAAAGTTAGTTTATCTTACAGCATTATTCTGTAGCAAATACACGGTAAATGAGTTGGTTATCACACGAAAGGTAAAAAAACGATAAAGGTAATGATAGCAATAAGAAAATATATCTCTTCAATTTCTATAGTATTCAATATTTATACTATCTGTATTTGGCTCTACGTATTTAACACTTATGGTACTCACACAGAACGTGTTAATGAGTTTTTAGCATTTCTCCCCAAAGGTTTTTCAACATTTTTGTTGAACATATCTCTAATTATACTGACAGCCATTTCCTTATTTTTCTTGCCTAAAATGGGAAAACCTTGGCTATTTCTAATCCCCATTCAAATAGCTTTTATGGTCT
>REAB01000041.1 GCA_004293645.1 Cytophagia bacterium
GCTTTTGCAATGGTCAAAAATAACAAAGATTTTGACCATAATTGGGCAACAACAAAATAATATTTGGCTTTTCTCTTGGATTTTAATACAGTTCATGTTTAAATCTTTTTAAACGTCTTGCTTTATTCAAAATAATAGGCATGGAAGCGTTACTTTATTGAAATCGTTTAGTCAAAATTGTTTACCCTTTGTCAAAAATTACCATGAAGAAAGTATCCTTTTTGAGCTGTTTATGGCTTGTATTGTTTGGCTCGTTGGCATATGCTCAGAATATTACGGCTACGCTTACACCTGCTATTTCTACCTGTCAGGCCAATGGCACAATCACCATTTCTAACGTAAACGGTGGCACTTGTACTCCCTACAAGTATGCCCTTATTTCGGGGCCAAACGTACTGCAGCCACCTGTTTATCAAGATGCCCCCGTGCTGACAGGCTTACAGGCAGGAACTTATGCGGTAAGTATTATAGATTGCGACGGCAACGAGAAGACCTTTTCGATGATTGTGGTAGGGGGCAATTACCAAATCATGAACTTTACGCTTGCGCCTACGCTTACGCCCTGCACCAATGGTACACCACCCACGGGTACAGTTACGGTAAATGGCTTAACGGGCGGCAATCCACCTTATCGGTACCGTATTTTTACACCTACTACGGGTGCTTTTCAAACGTCGGGTATTTTTAACAACTTAACACCTGGCACTACCTACCAAATACAGGTTTGGGATGCGTGCGACAACTTCCAAACGCGCCAAGTACAAATCCCTAACATTTCGGGGGTGAGTCTCTCCAATCCGAGTTATTTGTTTGAAAACTGCGATGGTACCGTCAAAACTACCTTTACAACTTCGGGCGGCACGCCTGTTTATACTTACAGAGTTACGGCAGGGCCTACTTTGGTCAATACCACCAACACCACGGGTATTTTTAATTTTAATACTGCTGGTAGTTATACCGTTACGACCACCGACCAATGCGGGAGTGTAAGCACCAGAACCTTTACGACACCCGGCGCACCCACGCAAGAGTTGTTTGCACAAGGAACGCAAGCCTCCAATTGCAATAATATGGGTGGTGGTATCAATATCGTAGTACGAGGCGGAATTGCGCCCTATACAGGCACACTAAAAGGCTTGGCAGGCACAAGTTGTGCGGGTACCAACATTACCCTTAACTTAGTTCAAAGCGGTAGTCAGTATGTGCAAGTAGTAACTGGCTTGACGCGCCCTTGTACTTATGTAGTAGAAGTAATAGACAAATGCGGCAACATAACCACCCGAAACGTTGATTTAGTGCCGGGTGGGGCCGAGCAGTTGGGCAATTCCGACGAGATACAGTGCCCAAGCACTGGCAGCAACAATTACAATTTGAAAATTGGGGCGAGCTTCGGCCCGCCTTATAGCCCTACACTCCCCTTTACGTTTGACCTAAAAAACTCAAGTAATGTTAGTGTAACGGGTTTCCCCAGAACGCAATCGGGCAACGAAGTAACGGTAGCTTTGGCTCCTGGCACTTATACTTACCAAATAACCGACGCCTGCGGTACTACTTCCAAAACCATCACCAAAGTAATACCCACCTATACGCCACCTACCCTAAGTGTGGACTTAACCAATGCGTGTATCAATGCGGGGCAAGCAAAACTCAATTTTACCAACGGCAATCAGCTCAATCCTACTTTCAAACAATTTAAAATAACGGCTGGCCCCGACCGCGTAAACGAAACCAACACCACGGGTATATTCTCCAATTTGAGAGGCAACAGCACTTATACCTTTGAGTTTTTTGACGGTTGCCGCCGAGTAACCACTACGGGTTCTATTCCAGGCTATACCCAGCCTACTTTTGAGGTTGCGTCTGGGGTAATCTGTCCACCTGCTACTGTTGCTTGTTTGCAAGCAGTAGGTTTGAAAGGTTCGGTGGTTCAGCCTTATAAGTTTGAAATAATTGCGCTCAACACCACGGGAGGGATAACCCGCCCCGAACAATCAGATTCTACTTTTTGTAATTTATCGGCAGGCCAGTACAATATACGTGGATTTGATGGTTGCAACAACTCATTTACATTTTTGGGTAAAATTGGGCCCATTCCTACGCCCAGGTTGCTCATTACGCCCAATGCTGCGTGTGAGGGCGAACCCACCCGGTTTCGGACTGAGGTACTTATATTTGGGGCTACCTATACCATTCTGCGCGATGGCGTAACGGTTTATACAGGTCCAAAAGGAATTAATTTTTTACCCGCCATCACTGGGAGCTACACCATCAGAACCGAAGTGTCTGGTGGTTGTAATGCCACCAGTCCAGCCGTTGTACTGGTAACAAAAGGCAAACTCTTTGTAACCAACCCCGCCGCTGTTTGCGAAGGTACTACGGTGAACTTGACCGCTGCGGCCATCACAGCTGGAAGCGACGCGGGTACGCTCACGTATTGGAAAGATGCCAACGCAACCGTGGCCTTAGATGCGGCTTCTGGGCCAGCTACGGCCATTCAATTGGCGGGCGATTATTACATCAAACTCACGAGTTCAAGCCCTACTTGTGTGGCCATCAAAAAAGTAACGGTAACTTTCAAACCAAAACCAACGGTATCGGCTACGGGCGGTAAACTTACTTGTACGGTTACATCGTTGAATCTATCGGCAACTGCTAACCCCAGCACCTCGACTTATTCGTGGACAGGCCCAAGCATTACGGCAGGAGCAAATACGGCTACGCCAACCATCAATCAACCAGGCACTTACACCGTAAAAGCAACCTTAGACGGCTGTGAAAGAACCGCTACGGCCACCGTAACGCAAGACATTGTAAAACCCAACGCCACTGCCACGGGTGGTCGCTTGACTTGTACCGTTACTTCGATTAATATTTCGGCGGCAAGCACCACGGCAGGCGTAACGTATGCTTGGACTGGCCCAGGCATTACGAGTGGTGCAAATACGGCTTCGCCAACGGTCAATCAACCAGGCAGTTATGTGGTAACCGTTACCAACCCCGCCAACGGTTGCACCGAAACCGCCACGGCCACCGTAACGCAAGACATTG
>REAB01000129.1 GCA_004293645.1 Cytophagia bacterium
TTTTGAAAGTTTTTAAGTGACTTTGTAATTCACTCTCAAATATTGATACTAAATTTGTAACTAAGGTAGTGTCTTGCATATTTTTGATTTTTGTAGTTAACTTTCAAAATTAAGCAAACATTACCTTTTTTGTTTCATCCTGGGGACAAATCGCTATTACGCCCCGCTTCATTGAGGCGTACTTTTCTCCCTATTTTGTTTATTTTCTTCAATACCCGCGTCTATTGGTGTGGGTAGGCCATCGTGTTATCATGGCTTATTTTCTACCATTTGCATAGTAGATTCTTAATCTTGATCTATAATTTTGAAACAACAAAACCGCACCATCCGTGGCAGGTCAGTAGCGGTTTTGAAAGAGTCTAAATGCAAACATCTAAACAACCACAAACTTATGACAAAAACACGCAAATGAACAAAAACTTAAAAAAAGGAATCGCCAATCCAGGTAAAAACCTTAAAAAAGCTATTAAATGCTTTGGAATCACGCTTCTTGCAGCACAATCGTTGTTTGCACAAGACACTACGACACACAAGAAGAGCAGTTGGGAAGTAGCCATTGATTTGTTACCGTTGATTGACAAAAAAGTAGATCCTGCTGGATATCTGGTTCGTAGGATTGTTTCTACCGAGAAAGCTTATCGCTTTAAGTTTCGTCCGAGTGTTACAACCATTGGTTATAATGTCCCTGTGTATGTTTGGGGAGTATATGCTGCGGTTGGTATTGAAAAACGCAAGACTATTTATGATGGATTGGTCATTTATTATGGTAGTGATTTAAGTATTGGCTACTATGAAACCAGGGTGAAAAATAATACAGGTACTGGACTTTCTAATGAGCTAAATATATTGGTTAGTCCATTTATAGGTACGCAATATTATTTTCACAAAAAGATTTCAGCCGGTTTTGAAAGCCATTTTCCAGCAGGATTTATGGGAAGTTGGGCACGTGGGTTTGACTCAAATTCTGCATTTTCTTATTCGGAGGCTTTTCGCGCAGAACTGAAACCTTTGTATTGTTTACAAGTTTGTTACAGGTTTTAATTAGAAATATTAAATTTCAACAACATGAAAAAACTATTTAAATGCCCGTATTTTTTGTTTGTAACCCTAATCGGATTGAGCTAAGTGAGCTATTCACAGGTAGTTCTCCAGATTAAAGACGTGAATGATGTTTTTTCATCGTCGGTGCCGCCCGAACAAAGTATTTCCTATTACATTTATTGTATTGGAGCATCGTTGGAAGGGTGCAAAGTAACTTGGTCGGGGTACAAAAACTCCGATATCTTTCCTGATGGGTTTGTATCTCCTAACGAAAATTTACTTGAACTTCAGAAGTGGAAAAATACCAACGGTAACGCTAAAATGAAAGCCAAATTAAAAAATTGCATTAACACTGTGGTACTCTGACAATTTTAGTGGAAAAGCTAAACCTATAAGGTTTTTAAAACCTTATAGGTTTGATTATCAATATTTTATGTGTAGATTATGAGGTAAAAGCCTCCACTAAAATTGTCAGAGTACCAACACTGTTTTGAATGGACAAGAAATGACGTACGATGTGCCGATTCGTTACATAGGCACGCCTGGCTCAATTCTCATAAATGGTGCTAGTAATAGTGAGCTAAACTGTGGGAACTCTCCAATAACGCTGTCAGTAAGTCCAGCCACCAACGCCACCAACTACAATTGGAGTCTTCCTTCGGGGTGGAGTCAGAGCGGAAGTGGCAGCTCAATTACTGTTACTCCCACCTCTGGTGACGGAGGTACAATAAGTGTTTCGGCCTCGCGCAATGATGTAGCATATGTGCCACCTGGTAAGCAGCTCAACGTAACGCGCCCCCAACCCAGCATCAACAGTTTAAGCGTCAATGAGTTTAGATTTTGCAATAGCAGTACCGTTATCTCTGTTTCGGCAACAGGCAACTCCTTGGCAGATGAATTTAGGTGGACTCCAAACGGGGGCGCAACTGTGAATGGAAGTGGCTCTATGGTACAATCGCAACTGGGGAGTTCGGTCAATATCAGTGCAAGTAGTATTGGGTCTTTCTCGGTAAAAGCGTGGTCAAACGCTTGCCAAAAAGAAAGCAATAATGCCATTGTACCTAGCGTTGGGTTTGGCCCACCCACCATCAATGCCACCATGACAGGCTCATGCTCGGGCCACACTTTGTGGTTGAATGAACAAAATGCCACCAGCTACAATTGGTACGAAGACCCTGGTACAGAAAACAACGGGTATTTACAGACCTACGGCGGCGGTCAAGCTTCGGGTACGCCCACCAACGGCGAGTACATTGTTATTGGTCAAGTTTCCAACTCGTGCGGCAATGTGGGCTATACTTTTTTGATGTATGCCTGCAACGGCTACCGCGTAGCACCCAACCCCGCCAAAGGCAAAATCAACGTCGTGTTTGACAACGCATCTGACCTCAAAACGCTGCCCGAACAAATAGACGTACTCTCAGAAAGTTCAACTAATGCCCTGCGCTCGGTCAATGTGAAGCAGCTGTTTGACAGCAAGCAATTTGTGAATGGCAACACGATAGCCATTGATGCTGAGGGCTTAAAAAGTGGCACATACTACCTGCACGTTAAGTTTGGTTCGCAAACCGACAAAAAGAACAAGACAGACAAGGTGCGTATTATTTTAGAATAAGTTTCTAAACCAAGTGCCGCCCTAAAACGCTTAAAAAGCGTTTTAGGGCGGCACTATTTATTAAACGGTTAGAATTTTGACACGTAAAGGTTTTAAAATTGTAACTTTACTATTATCCACCCAAAACACAGCCCTTTGTATGAAAACAATTATTGAGTTTTTACAAGAAATATACCCCCTAACCGATGCTTCTGCTGAACAATTACAAAGGTGTTTTGAACGTAAACACTACCGCGCCGCCACAGTGCTCCTAAAAGCGGGAGAAGTATGCAAAAAACTGTATTTTGTAGAAAAAGGGTTGGCCCGACGCTTTGAAATAAATGAACACGGAGAAGATATAACCTCCAACTTTATGGCGGAGTTTGATATTATACAATCACCGAGTAGCTTTTTTTCACAAAAACCCGCACTTGATAACATTGAGCTTTTGGAAAACAGTACCCTTTGGGAAATATACTATCAAGATTTGAAGCTGCTTCAAAGCCAGTATAATGACATAGCGATGCTCTCGCTGGGCATTTTAGAGAAAGTACCTCAACGCTACGAACACCGCATCAGGCAATTGCGAGATTTAACAACCAAAGAATATTACAATTACTTTACTGCTGTTTTTCCAACGGTGGCGGTCAGGGCGCAGATTCAGCACATAGCCACCTATCTCGGCACTACGCCCAACAACCTGAGCCGCGTGCGTAAAGAGTTACTTGAACTACAATTGGGGCTGAACTGCTAAAAACTAACGCCCACCCGAAAGGCCATTCGGTTGTAAACGCGCTCTTCAAAATTAGATGACTCGTTCCAACCCAACGGATTTTGCACCCGCGCTTGCTGACGTTTATAGGTAAGCGACAGTATCAAGGCCGAGCCGCTTTTCATTCCTATTTTTAGACCCACGCCTGGGTTGAGCATCATTCCTCCTTTGGTTTCGTAGTTGGTAGCGTCGGCGTGCAGCCAACGAACAGCGTAACCCGCATCAAATGAGGCAAATAACCCCGATTTCTTGGTTTTGTTTCGGGTTAAATCGTACCGAACTCCCGCCGCGATGGGCATGAGCAAGGCCGTGTTGTACCAGTCCACTCCCACCGTGGCACCTACTGCCAAGCGCGGTTTGAGCTGCACACCATTAAAAGTTTGCATCGTAAAATTGACCCGATTGGTTACGGTGCGGTTGAGCGTACCGTTCCAATTATTTTCGGGCATAACGCGGCCAAAAAGCCCCCCAAACTCGGTCATATTGACGTAGTGCCGCTTGAAGGCATCTTGCGCTTGTGCCATTGACGAGGCCAAGAATAGTAAAACAAAAGCCCATTTTTTCATATTTCCAATCTTTTTACGGGAATAACACTCACTTGACGCAGTTGGCTGGGATTGGCGTAGTCAAACTGATAGAGGCCGTCTTTGCCAATCATCAACATCAATTTGTTGGGTAACAAAATCACATCGTAAGCGTCCATGTTGTTGAGGTGTTCCAACTGTTTTACGTTCAAATCGCTGCTTATGTCAAACGATTTGAGGCCGTGTTTGCCTTCGCAGATAAACAAATTGGGCAAATCTACGCCCAGCCCGTGCGGGTTTTGCATGGGGTAAGTTTTGATTAACGTAGGATTAGACAAATTGGTGATGTCTATTACGTCCAATTGGTCGCTGCCCCGCCGACAATTGGTGCCCGAGCGTAGCGTAACGTAGGCGCGGGTGTCGGTAACAACGACGGGGTCGCAAGCAAAAGCGTGCTGAAACGTAGAAAGCAGCGTGGGCTTAGAAGGGTTGGCGTTGTCGTAAATAAACATTCCTGAGTTGGAGCCAATAAACAATTTGTCTTTGTACGGAAAGATGGTTTCGATGCCCCAGCCCATGTTTATTTTAGCCCCACGCTGCGGTTGTTCCAAGTTTTTGATGTCAAAAAGCTGCATATCACTTTGGCTAACCGTATAAAGATAGCGGTCGTAGAGCGCAAAACGCGCCATGGAGCCCGCTTGCCCGCTGGTGGCAGGAGCTGCCGAAGAGAGAGCTCTGCTATCGAAAGACGAAGTTGCGAGCCAACCGCCGCGCCAAATACCCGAATTACCGTTGTTTTCGCAGTCGGTTTTGATGGTTTCGGTAACAATGTCCATGCGGCTATCGCTCAAAGTAACCGACCCAACACCGCTGCTGTGCCACCAAGCACCGTCAAACTGACCACTCTGGAAAACATCGCCCACGCGGCCTACTTCTTTGACGTTGAGTGGGTCGGCAATGTTGAGCGCTACCAAATCCATGTAGCTGTCGGCGTACAGAATATTGCCCCGCACGGCCAAGTCGCCGTTGCCTGGAATAGCCAGAAAAGCTACCTTGCGCGGCGCGGCGGGGTTAGTATTGTCAACAATGTGCAAACCCTGTTTGAGTTCATTGATAAATAAATAGTTGCCTTTGGCGTAAATTTTGCCTGGGTTGACCAACTCGCGGGCGGCTTCCGACCTGATTCCCTGCCTAACTTGGGCTACCGTAAGCGTAACGGGCGTGTAGCGTTTGTACCTGCGGGTTTGTTCGCAGCGGTCGGTACACGACCACTGCGAAAGAGCTGTTAATAGAAAAATGAGTAAAAGGGGGCGTTTCATGGCCGTTTTTTTTTAGGTGATGTAACTATGACGCACCCAAATGCCAAAGGGTTGGAACTGCGAGCCGTTTTTTTTTGTAAAACCATTGAGATGTCTCAACTAACCAACGCAACCATGTTTATTGAACAAGACAACAAAATGACCGCCGAGTATGAATTTGAAGACTTCAACGAAGCCTTTGCATTTATGACCAAAGTTGCCGCCGTTGCCGAAGCCATGGGGCACCACCCGTGGTGGTCGAATGTGTATAATAAAGTGCGCATTGAACTCACAACCCACGACGCGGGCAACACCGTAACCGAAAAAGACGAAAAATTGGCCGAGGCCATTGACCAGATTTTTGACGAAATGTAGTGATTAATGAGGGTGGTTTTGTACCGTAAAATAAGAATTTGATTGGCTTTGGCTATACGTATCTTATTTTTGGAACGTTATTGTTGCACATTACAACTAAATTAAAAATTCGTATGAAAAAAATACTGACAATGTTCACCTTGGTTTTTGTGGTTCAATTGGTAAGTTTGGCACAAACCAAAAAACCAGCTACTACCAAAAAAACAGTTACCAACACGAAACCCACCACGGCCACCAAACCAGCCACTACTGCCACGAGGCCAGTGTCCGTTGCGCCTCCCGCCACCACCACCACCGCGCCCGAACCCGTTGCGGCTCCCACACCCGAGCCCAAAGCGGTAGAACCCGCGCCACAAGACCAGCAAAATAGACAAGAACTGTACGATAAATACCACGGCACTGCGCCCAAACCAGCCACGCCAGCCAACAACCAAAAATCGAGAACAGCCACTACTATCAAGTCTGAACGTGCCACTGAGCCCGCCAAAAGCAATTCTGTTTCGCGCCAAGAAATGAGCCGTGCCACCGAGTACGAAAGCAAAGGCAGCCGCGAGTCAAAATTTAGCGTCGGTTTTCGGGGAGGAGTAAATTTGGCTAATTTTGGAGAAGCAGGCAAGTTTACCACCGAAGGCGTCGAAAGTCCCATGACTTTTCATGGAGGGCTTATTTTTAATATTGGCGGCAAAACACTTTCAGTACAGCCAGAGGTTTTGTTTTCTCAAATTGGCATTAAAACTGCCATAAATACTGGCATTTCTCCTATTTCTGTAGAAACCGTAATAAATACTGTACAAGTACCTGTTTTATTGAAGCTGTCTTTGGGCGGCAATGCGTTTCGGTTTTTTATCAACGGCGGTGGTTACGGAAGTTACATGCTAAGCGGTAAGGGCAAAATAAGCATCAACGGTGGCACGCCCGTGGAAGAAAAAATAACTTTTGATGATAATGACGGACGCATCGAATACGGCGTAGTAGGCGGTGCAGGCATCCAATTGGGCTTGGGAAGTGTGAAAGTGCTACTCGAAGGTCGCTACAATTATGGTTTGGGTAACAATGCCCCAAAAGTGCAGGGCATGACAGAATCTTATTCGCGGGTTATGATGGGTTCGGTGGGCGTTTTGATTCCGTTGGGTGGGCGTTAAGCACCCTTGATAAACTTTTCGAGGGCGTTGAGGTGTTCGGTAAAAGCCTGTTTGCCCGCGTCGGTGGCGGTGTAAGTGGTGCTGGGTTTACGCCCAATAAACTGCTTCTGCACCACCAAATACTGCTGCTCTTCGAGGGCGCGTAGGTGCGTAGCGAGGTTGCCGTCGGTGAGTTGGAGCAGGTCTTTGAGCGTATTAAAACTCAAAGACTCGTTCACCATCAACACCGACATAATGCCCAGCCGTGCTTTGCTCTCAAATGCTTTATTAAAACGTTCTAAGAATTCCATCTGTGTATTTTTACGCCTTTTGGCCGTGTTGAGAAAAAATGCTCAACTACGCCGAAAGGTTATTTTTTGTCGTATTTGAAATACATGAACGTGCCATACACAATGTGCAGCACGCCAAAACCCAACGACCACATCAACAGATTATAGCCAGTCAAGAAGAGCGAAATTAACCCCAACACAATCTGACAAATGCCCAAATACTCCACGTCCCGCAGGGTATATTTGCTGGCATTGAGCAAAGCTAAGCCGTAAAAAATAAGTGTACTCGGAAAAATAAGCCACACAATGCCCACATTGAACAACCCCAAACAAAAAATACCACCCGTGATAAGAGGTATGGCCAAGCTAATCAAAAGTCTTTTAGAAGCGGAGTTCCACACGCTTTGACCAGAATTTTTGGCTTTGCGTACCGTAAAAAATACGCCAAAAAACAAAGAAACTACCAAAACACAAGCCCCGTCAATGAGCAAGAACTCAAATACTTGGCGGCGGGTACTGTTGGTGAGTAAGCCCGCACCTTCGTAACTCAAATAGCCTGTATTGAGTTTTAAATAAGCTACACCCGCGCCAATCAAGGCCACAATGCCTGCCCAAATACCCGATAAGCCACTGAGTGACAGAAACTTGGACGACCGCTGCATTAAATCACGGATTTCGGCCAAAGTTTGAAGCGATTCGTTGGGAGAAGTCATATTGTTGCGTTTGATGACAAATGGTTTGAAATTGATTTTTTGAGCATTGGCAACGCTGCGCCGCCAATGGTGAGCACCAGCACTGCCGCCGCAATAGCAAGAAAATTGCGCCAATGATTTTTTGTTTTAAGGCGTTTCTTTATCAGCAAATAAGCGGCCATTGCCGCCAACAACACTAAAACTTGAATTGCTGCCATGTGATGTATTTTTAATTTTCTCCTTTACGCAAATTCGATGTTCTACAATGGAGATTCGATGCTTTCAAAATAATTTTGGTACAAAAATCGCCACGCCAACCCCAACGGCTGCCAACGCAAGCAATAACACGCCCGCCGCCGCTAAATCTTTAATGGCCTTAATTTGGGGGTGAAATTGGGGCGAAACCAAGTCGCAGAGCTTTTCTAAGGCTGTATTGAAGGCTTCGGCTGCCCAAACACCGCCAATAGCCAGCGCCACCAGCGCCCATTCCGAGGCGGCCAATTGTAGCCAAATGCCCATTGCAATGGCTACTGTGGCCAGCAATAAATGCACCCGCGCGTTGTTTTCAAATCGAAACAAAGCCACCACGCCCTCAAAAGCATATTTAAAACTCCGAATGGTTTTGAATGGGTCAATCATCTAAAAACTATCAAAAAAAGTACTTTGTTGTACAAAGTAAGTAAAACTATTTTGCAAATCAAAAACCGAAACGTTGTTTTTTTTAACGGTACGCCCAGTCGAAACTATTTTGGAGTAAGTGGGTGGTGCTTTTAATGTATGGCTCTGTTGACTTAAAATGTGTGTTGAGGCAATGTCGAGCATAATAATACAGGTACTATCGCCAACCTTTGGTATACCTCTTCTTCAAGCGGCGGTTTCCTTCACCTTTTTTAGAGGCTTTATCTTCCCAAGTTTTGTCCGTACTTTTAACCTATCCATTGGACAAGTTCTCCTCCTTTTTTTAATTTTTGCAAAACAAAAACAGGAGGGGCTTTGTTTATTCTTTTGTAAAACATACCCTAAACTCATTTTTAAACTACCTATTCATGAAACTATTTTTGGCCTTCACTTTTGCCGTCTTTTCCTTTGGTACTTATGCCCAAAAAGTAGATTTAGACCGCTTCAGCTTCGATTATTCGCACCTCAAATTGCCCCAAGAATACGTAGAACCCGCCAAAAGAACCTACGGCGTTCGGGTAGAAACCGATGCCAAAATTGTACCCGCCGATGCCATTTACGACCGAATCAGGCTCAGTGGCTACCAATTGGTCGAGTCCAAACCTACCGTTGGCGTGCTAGTTTATTTTAGTTCGTTTTTGTTAACGGGGGCTGAGCTAAGAGAACGAATTGAGGAGGTGAAAGACAAAGAGGGAAGAGTTACTTCCAAAAAGTATTTTTATTTGATGCAAGTTTCTTACCGCTCGCAGGGCGGCTATAAAATAACGGGGCCGACGGCTTTGGGCGCACAAAAAGCCAAAGAACAAGAAAAAGTGGTGAGTACCAATCGTTTTTTGCAAAAAGCCGAAGGGCTCGACAATACCGACAACAATAAAACCATAGAAAACAACACGGGTACATTTGGAAACACCTACAACACCCGCGAGTTTAACAATGCCCGAGAAGCCCGCGAGTATTACCGCGACAATCAACTCAGCATAAAAGATGCCATCGTAGGCGAATGGGTGGCCCAAACTACTAGTGCCGCCAATAATCAATTGGCACAGCGGTATGGTTTTGAAGAAGTACGCGGACGCGACCACCTCTGGATTTTGGACTCCAACAAGCACCCAGAATATGCCACTCAGCAGGAGGCTATCAAAGCCGTAAAAACATTGATGGCCACCATGAATAGTCAAAATTCTATTAGTAGTTTGGCTACCAACCTCGCTCCTGTAATGGAGTATTTTCAAGAACTTAAAACCAAATATAAACTGGACGAAAAGCCCGACCGAAAAATGCGTTATTCGGCTTATTACAATTTGGCTTGCTTGTACTATTATTTGGACCAGCCCGAAAAAATGATGGAAGAAGCCGAGGGGCTCATCAAAAATGACTACGACACCCGCGATGGGCGTAGATTTATTGAGTTAGCCCAGGAACTTCGCGCTGATTTAGACCGCCAAAAAACCAATAGCCGCCATTTTGAGTAGCAACTCCATGCTAATGTAGCTAATGAAGCAACGCTACGAACCAATTAATTTCGGACGTTCGTAAAAAGGTCAAATCTTGCCGAGTGAAACCGTTTTGGTTGGCCTTTTGCTTTTTTATTTTGTAACCTCTACCTCACCTGCACGAGTCGCAAATCTTCTATTTTTAGAATAGGTACTACTTGGTTATCGTTCGATTTTTGGTAATTAAAACCCGACAATAAGTAGTCGTCGCTGCTATAATTGGAGGTGTCCAAGCCTGCCCGAAGTTGGGTTTTATGTTTGTGAATCATACGCCCGAAAAACAATACGATATCGTAGCCTTGCATGGCATAAACCGACGGCACGGTGTTGCGTTTGGTCATGTATTGCGCCTGAAAATCGCGGACTTGAGGCTTAGAAATGTCGATATACTCATTGTTTATTAGATAAATAGGTCGCCCCGAAAATGCCGTGCCAGACACTCTTGCCAAATCGAAAGCAGTGGCCGTAGCCATGAGTGGTGTGTTGATACGCCGTTTATTGAGCATATTTACTACCTTCAAACCATCGTTATCGTTGCTGCTAAACAAAGCCACGTGGGCGGGTTTGTTATAGTCGCCGATGCTGGCCGTCGAATCCAACTTTTCGCGCGTTTTTCTAAAATCTAACACTTGCATCCCTGCCGCCGTGGCTTTGGTTCTGTACCAAACGGCGGTAGTAGAGTCGCGGCGCGAAGCTCCATAATAAATGGCAATTTTTTTGGCCGTTGGCTGCAAAGATTGCGCAAAATCAAATAGCTGCGACGTTTGGCGTTCGAGCGTTGGCTGCAACAAAAAAGTATGGGTACGGTTCGTGATAAGTTCGGCGGTTACGGCGGTGGGCTGGAGCAAATATACTTTGTTGGCTTCGGCAAAGTCGGCGGCTATTTTGGCAGGTTCAATGTAAAGTGGCCCCACAACAAAATCGGACTGCGCAAAGTTTGAGTTATTGGTTAAATCGGTCATGTCATTGGGCTGATTGGCCAAGTCGTAGGCAAACAAATTGACCAAAATTCCTTCTTGCTGCAATTTGGTTTTGGCCAATTTCATGCCTTCGTACATATCGTAGGCAAACTGATTGGCCCGGGCCCGTTGTCCTTCCTCAAAATCGTCCAATTTGAAGGGCAACAGCACCGATACATTGTAATATCCCTTCTGAAAAGCCCCTCCCGATGCAATGGGCGTGATGGTCGTCGAGGCTGGTTTGCTGATGGGGGTTACTCCAAACCGATTGGTAAGTTGGTCTGAAAGCTCCAAATCGGCTTTGTTGGTGGCACTTTGCTGAATCAAATCTATCAAAGCAATACCCAAAATACGGTCATTAGGATACTGCTGATAGAGATTTTTGAGGTACGCCAAGTCTTTAATTGCCAAAAATCGATACTTTTTTAGGGCATCTGCGTCGCGTTTTATTTGCGGGTTGGTTAGGTTTAGGAGGTAGTCCAGTCCTTCACCAAATTGTTTTTCTTGAAAAGCCAAATCTGCCATCAAATAATTGACATCTTCCATTTTTGTCCAATCAGGAAAACGCTCTCGCAGTTGTTGCAGCATTTGTTTGGCCTCCGCAAACCGCCCGATGCGTTGCGAAGCCAACGCGTAATAGTAATGCGCGTAAGGCGTAATCGAATTGTTATATTTGCGGCCCGTCAATACGCCCAAATCATTGATGGCCAGAACATAGTCACCCATTTTGAAAAGCCCGATGGCTCGTTTGTAGTCGCGTTCATAAGCTGTATTTGCGGTTTGGGCGTGGAGTAAAACAGGGAACAACAGCAGAAGTAATGTATTTTTTTTCATTGGTTTAGATTGGGTCATTTATTGGCATAAAGTTACGCAGGATTGGGCATAAACAAAAAAGCCATTTCGCATGGCGAATGGCTTTCCTTACACTTAACCTATGATGAAAGAGCTTTGCGTGAACAAAGCTACCATCTGAACGTGAATATACGCCAAATATTTTGCTTCGTGCTAAAAGTATCAAAAAAAATGTCAAGAAGACATTTCTATTTTAATTTTAGCTCTTCGCCAATGGCCTTTACTTTGGCTTTTAGGTTATCGTAAGTAGCATCAAAGTCCTCATTATTAGCGAGCTGGGCTACCACGCCCACATAAAATTTAATCTTAGGCTCCGTGCCCGACGGGCGGCACGTAAATTTGGTACCATCGGCGGTAAAAAACTGCAACACGTTGGAAGACTCAATGCCCATTTCGCCCGCTGCAATGTCAGACACCACGCCGTTTTGGGTTCGTTTCAAGCTCTTGTAGTCGTCTATCTTTACCACCTCAGAGCCTGCCAACGATTGCGGTGGATTGGCCCGGAAATCGGCCATCATTTGCTGAATTTCATCGGCCCCCGTTTTTCCTTTTTTGGTCAATGAAATCAAGCCTTCGTAATAAAAACCAAACTGTTTGTAAATTTCCATCAACATATCAAACAAGCTCAAGCCTTTGTCTTTGGCGTAGGCAGTTAGCTCGGCTATCATGCCGCAACTTGCAATGGCATCTTTGTCGCGCACGGCATCGCCGATGAGGTAGCCGTAGCTTTCTTCACCTCCGCCAATAAACTGCTCTTTTCCTTCCAACTCTCTGATTACCTGCGCAATATACTTAAATCCAGTAAGCGTATTGTAACAAGATACACCGTAGCTTGCGGCCATTTTGTCAATCAAATCGGTGGTAACAATGGTTTTGCAAACAAATTCTTTGCCCGCCAATTTACCCGACTCTTTCCAAGCTTGCAGTAAATAATAAATCAGCAAAGTGGCCGTTTGGTTGCCGTTCAAGAGTTGAATTTCGCCGTGGTGATTGCGCACCGCAATGCCCACGCGGTCGGCATCGGGGTCGGTTCCCAGCACCAAATCGGCGCCTATTTCTTTGGCTTTGTTTACGGCCATGTTCATGGCTTCGCTTTCTTCGGGGTTTGGATAAACCACCGTCGGAAACTGCCCGTTGCCGTTGGGTTCGGCTTGCTCGGTTATGAGCGTTACGTTCTCAAAACCCATGCTTTGCAACAGCGTTGGTACAAGTGTTATGCCCGTGCCGTGTAGCGGCGTATAAACAATTTTGAGGTCTTTTTGGCGTTCAATGGCCGCTTTTGAGATAGACAACGATAAAATTTGGGCAATGTATTGGGCATCTATTTCTGCCCCCACCGCGTGAATTTTGGCAGGGTTGCCCACAAACCGAATCGCGTCAATGCTTTGAATTTTGTTTACTTCATCAATCACGTTTTTGTCGTGCGGGGCTACTATTTGGCTGCCATCGGTCCAGTAGGCTTTGTAGCCATTGTATTCTTTGGGGTTGTGCGAGGCCGTAACCACCACGCCACTTTTACAACCCAAAAGCCGAATGGCAAACGACAGCTCGGGCGTGGGGCGTAGCGCATCAAACAGATAAACCTCAATGCCATTGGCCGAAAAAATATCAGCAATAATCTGCGCAAACTCGTCAGATTTCATGCGACTGTCGTAGGCGATGGCCACGCTAATAGGCTCACCCACAAACACTTGATTGAGGTAATTGGCCAAGCCCTGCGTAGCTGCCCCCACCGTATATTGGTTCATGCGGTTGGAGCCAATGCCAATAAGTCCGCGCAAGCCTCCCGTTCCAAACTCCAAATCTTTATAAAAAGAGTCGGTGAGTTCGGTGGCATTGCCCGCGTCCAAAAGCGTTTGAATAGCCGTTTTAGTATCGGCATCGTAAGAACCCGTAAGCCATTGATTTACTTTATTTTGTACTGCTGTTTCTAACATACTTTTAAAGAGTTGAAAGGTCTGCGTTGATTTGAAGTTTGCTGTTTGAAATGGGTTATTGTTTGAAATAGGTTACTATTATTTGAAGCTTGTTTCTGCTATTTGAAATCTGCTATTTGCTATTTGAAATCTGCTATTTGAAATCTGTTATTTGAAATTTGTTATTTGAAATTTGCTATTTGAGCTTGCCTCTTTTCACCAAGTAAGCCGATAAAACTTGCTCAAAACCTTTGGCCACGTCGGCTTCTACAAAATCAATTTGATATTGCCCACATTTGAGCCGCAAGTCGTAATAATATTTCTGAATGGCCTCTTGGTATTGCTTTTTTACTTGCCCAGGCTGCACCTTTACGCGCTCGCCCGATTCCAGGTCAATAAATTCGTGGGGGCGGTCGTCGAAAGCAAATTCTTCTTCGGTTTTGCGGTCGGTAACGTGAAAGAGCAGCACCTCATGGAGGTTGTGGCGCAAGTGCTGCAAAGCCGAAAAGAGCTTGTCTGACTGCTCAAAATCGTCGAACATATCGCTAAAAAGCACAACCAGCGAGCGTTTATGAATTTTTTCGGCAATTTCGTGCAGCACATCGGCCACCGTGGTTTTGCGGAGTGGTTTGGGCGTTTGGAGTAATTTATTTAATTCCAAAAACACTTTGTGCACGTGCGACGGCGTGGATTTTGCCTGCGTTTGCACTTCTATGACATCAGAAAACGTACACAAACTCACCGCATCTTTTTGGCGTTGTAGCATGTACGCAATGCTGGCGGCAGCCATGGTGCTAAACGTAATTTTACCAAAATGGGGCGCTGGGTAGTACATCGAAGAAGAAGTATCTATCAATAAATGGCAGCGAAGGTTGGTTTCTTCTTCGTAACGTTTCACAAAAAGGCGGTCGGTTTTGGCAAACACCTTCCAGTCAATGTGGCGGGTGCTTTCGCCCGTATTGTAGAGACGATGCTCGGCAAACTCAACCGAAAAGCCATGAAACGGCGATTTGTGCAAGCCCGTAATGAAGCCTTCCACCAATTGTTTGGCCAAAAACTCCACGTTGCCGTACTGCCGAACCTTAAAAACGTCTAACATAAATGGGTAATTTAATGATTGGTGATGGCAAGTTAATTTTTAAACGGTTCGCCGTTACAATTCCCCCATTTTTAAGTTATTTTTCAACAATGTCGCCCATTTCAGTAACCCACTCGTCTTGGCCCAGCAGCACCATTCCTTCCATGCCTATTACGCGGAGTTTGATGCTGGCCACGCCCGTTTTAACAAAGCCAAGTTTTGCGGCTCCCGTCTTGGTCAAATCAATGAGGCGGTTGCGATTGTACGGCCCACGGTCGTTGATACGCACAATAATAGACTTGTTGTTGGCCAAATTAGTAACTTCAACCATGGTATGAAAAGGAAACGACCGATGAGCAGCGGTGTATTCGGTTTGGTTAAATTTTTCGCCGCAAGAAGTAATTTTACCATGAAATTTTTTGGCATAAAACGATGCTTTACCTTTCTGCTCGGCTCCCAGCAAATGCACGTTTGGGCCATTAATTGTACAAAAATACAGCAGAATATTTACATAAAGAGAACCCAAATACATAACGAAATGGTTTAATGAGGCACTATTTAGAGGTACTTTGAGAACGCAATTTAGCAAAAAATGCCCAAAAACCGCAATGTACCTCCACAAGCCTAACCTTCATTTGCTGTCAAGTAAGTATTTTATTTAAAATAAATAGTTGGCCAAAGTAATAAAGTCTGTAATTTAGCGTTTGAAACATCTCTTAAATCTTTAGAAATAGTGGAAGACAAAGGCCAAGAAAGAATCTACTCTAACCGAGTAAAAGCAGGCAAGCGAACTTATTTTTTTGATGTACGTGCCACGCGCTCCAACGATTTTTACCTCACCATTACCGAAAGTCGGCGTTTCCCACAGGGCGATGGGTTTGGCTACGACAAACAAAAAATGTTTCTCTACAAAGAAGATTTCGACAAGTTTATCGAAGCACTCCAAGATACCATCAATCACGTCAAAACAGAATTGATGCCTGAGGTTGATTTTGCGCAGTTTAATACCTCCCCAGAACAAGAAAACTTGGGTGGTAGCGATTTGAAATGGGACTAAACGCCAAAAAACGCTACCTTTGCGGGCAAATTTCCGAAGATAGGTCTCGTCTCTATCTTCCAATTATCTCATTTTCAAATTAGCACATTCATTTTCTATGTCATTACAGTGTGGTATCGTAGGATTGCCCAACGTGGGCAAATCTACCCTTTTTAGTGCTTTGTCGAGCGCCAAAGCCGAAGCAGCCAATTATCCTTTTTGTACCATTGAGCCCAACGTAGGCGTGGTAGAAGTACCCGACGAGCGCATTGGCGAGTTGGTAAAATTGGTAAATCCGCAGCGCATTGTGCCTACCATCGTTGAGTTGGTGGACATTGCAGGGTTGGTAAAAGGAGCCAGTAAAGGGCAAGGACTTGGCAACCAGTTTTTGGCCAATATCCGCGAAGTAGATGCCATCATTCACGTGGTGCGCTGCTTCGACGACGAAAACATTGTGCACGTAGAAGGCCGCGTAAACCCCCTCAGCGACAAAGAAATAATAGATTACGAGCTGCAACTCAAAGACCTCGACTCGGTAGAGAAAAAACTAATGAAAGTAGAAAAGGCAGCCCGCGTGGGCAACGATGCCAAAGCCAAAGCAGAACTCGAAATTTTGCTGCAAATAAAAAATACCCTACTTCAAGGTAAAAGCGTGCGCGCACTCAACCTCAGCGACGACGAGAAAGCTGGCGTGGCCGACCTGCAACTCTTGACCATCAAACCCGTTATTTATGTGGCCAACGTGGACGAAAGCTCAATTTTGAACGGAAACCCATACGTAGAACAACTCAAAGCCGCCGTAAGTAACGAAAACGCCGAGGTCATCATGGTATGTGCCGCCATAGAAGCCCAAATAGCCGAAATGGAAGACCCCGACGAGCGGTCGTTGTTTTTGGGCGAATACGGCCTCCAAGAGTCTGGCCTTAACAAACTCATTGCGGCATCTTACCACATCTTAAATCTCATTACGTATTTTACGGCGGGTGTCAAAGAAGTACGCGCTTGGACCATTAGGCGCGGCTGGAAAGCCCCCCAAGCGGCGGGCGTTATCCACACCGACTTTGAGCGGGGCTTTATTCGGGCCGAGGTTATCAAATTGGCCGATTATGTGCAGTACAAGTCGGAGGCAGGATGCCGCGAAATGGGGAAAATCGGCGTAGAAGGTAAAGAATACGTAGTACAAGACGGCGACATCATGCACTTTCGATTTAACGTTTAAAAAAAATTTGTAGTTTTGGGTTTGTGATTTGATGTTGAGTTGCCCAAACCCGTCATTCCACACGAGGAAATAATATTTTTTTTAAATCGTAATTACAAATCTTGAATGGTCGTAAAGTTTCGAATCTGAAAATCTTCTACATCGGCGGTCTGACCATCGCAACCGCTCTTTGAGGAACTTAAAAAATCCCTCAATTTTGGAACGTTTCGGGTAAACTTGGAAGATTTTATAAGCCAATTATCAGATGTTAAAGTCAGTTCTGCGGGGCTAATATCTTGTGCTTTCCCCAATCTAAATAACTCACAATCAACCGATTGTATTTTAATATATTTTTTGAATCAAATTTTACCAATCATAATTTGTTGATTATCAGCACAAATAGTGGTTGAGTGGTAATGAAATTTGAGGGTTTTGGCGTAGTAGCTTGCAAGATAGCTGTTTCTAAATCTGTCCGTTTACCGTTATGCATTTCCTAAAAAAAACACTTTCGACAGCACGCGTACTTGCACTTGGGTGTATTTTATTAACTACTTCGTGCATTGACCCTTTCGACAAAAAGTACGATTTCAACACCAATTTGATAAAAATAGACGGCATCTTGACCGACCAAGACCCGTTTTTTGTAACCGTGGTGCAGTCGCGCTCTACGCAGGGAACGGAGTTTTCGCAACC
>REAB01000130.1 GCA_004293645.1 Cytophagia bacterium
CGCAGCAGCTTTTAGGATTGCCATTCTATTTCACTTTGGTAAATTGTATCTATATCCTTAGTAGGAAATAGGCATTACCACTAAATTTACGAAAGTACCCAAATTTTTAACAAGTCTTTCTCACAAACATCTGATGGATCGCGCTTTACAGATTTCTCATTGATTGTCCCAACGGGGCGCATCACATTCATCAACACCTCGCGCAGCGTGGGCGCACGCGCGGCTTCGTGGCTGTGAAAACGCTGCTGATAATACTGCGCCGCCGCCTGCACCACCCGATTGAACGTATAATCGGAGGCCACCAATTCGGCTACTTTATATAACAACATACCTTCGCCAAAGTCATGCGTGAGTTTGCCACGCCAAACGGGCCATTTGCCCGCCAGTACTTCCAACAGCGTACTTTTCCCACTGCCATTTTCGCCAACAATGGCCCATTGTTCTCCCGCTGAGATTGCCCAATCGAGGTTTTCAAGAATAACCGCGTCGTAGCGACGAATACAAACGTTTTGGAAATGAATAAGCATGGTTGTCGGTGGGCAGCGGCAATTTAAAGTTCATCTATTTCACTCTTTGACAAACCCGTGTATTTGATAATTTTTTCGGTTGCCAAACCATCTCTTTTAAGTTCTTTGGCTACTTTTCTCACGCCGTCAAGTTCAGCCGTTTTCACCACTTCTTTTACTTCAATGTAGGTCAATAAACTTTCTTGGTATTGTTCATATTGCATTGGGGTCATCTTGGCTAATTCGGCCACCGAAAAAGCCTTTTCAAATATTGGTTCGTTCAAAATAGCTGGTATTTCGTTGAAGCCTTCCAATTTTTTCAAAAAATAAATCCATTTATCAAACTGACTTTTGAGTTCATTTTCTTCTTTTACGAAAAGCGGCATTTGAATAAACTTGAAAGTCAGCTTATCAAAGAATACATCGCCGTCTTGGTCTTTTAGGTTTACTGAGCGCAAAAATTTTTGCCTTTCTTCGTTTTCATCGTACTGAAAATCTAATATGGCAATCATATAAACAGGCGTAAGCCTAAAATCCCACTCTCCTTTTTTTGCTTGTTCTCGTATGGGTATGGTTGCATAAAACAAAGACCTATCCTTAAAAAAATTCACCTTTGCTTTTTGCATTTCAACAATAAACTTTTCACCTGTTTTCGATTCGCAATGAATATCAAAAATGGCTTTCCGTTCGTGAAACAATTCACCCCAAATCTCTGAATTGCGGAACTCCAATGCCGCAATTTGATGATAAACAGGCAACAATTGGTTTAAAAAATCAATCAGTAGGTCTTTGTTCGCTTCTTCTCCAAATAGTTTTTTAAAGCCAAAGTCAGTATATGGATTGATATATCTTGGCATTTTAGTAGTTTTTGATGCAATTTAATACATTTTATTGTGTTTATACGATGTATGCTTTTCAATTCCCACAGCCATGCGTTGCTTGTTTTTCTTCATTTTTGTTGGTTCTGTTTGTTGCGCTCAGTCTATTGTTCAGCTCCGCGACTATCCAGACGATTATTTTGTGGAAATGGCTGGCATGAGTGGCATGATGGGCGCGGGAAAAGAATGGAATTTGTACTTTAAAAACAACAATCGGCTTTCTTTTTACGCGGGCGTGGGGGCTGTGTTGTTGAAACAAACGCAGGCATATACCATTCCACACGGCCTGCTGTATCATCATCCTTTTCGGTTGCCCCGCAAAAATCCCTGCCGCCCCGACCCGCTCAATGCCCCCAATTGGGGTTGGCACGTGGGCGTGAGCGGCTCTCATTTTGGCGGGGCAGGGATTGGTGATATACGCCGCTACGTGCCTGCTTTGACGGGTGGCCTGCACAAACTCAACGTTTACAATTCCCAACCCATCTTGACGCGCTTCAATGTGAGTGCCATTTTTTTAGAATCGGGGGCTTATCCGTGGCTTGGGGTTACGTGGGTGGTTTTCAGACGAAAAATCAGGTACCCAGCAGAAGAAAAACTGTAATTTTGGTAAAACTGATAAAAATCTATTTGCTAAACCCCATATTTGAAACTTAAATAAACGCCATTTGTCCAACCAAACCCATCTTGATTTGGATATTCGCCGCCACCTGTTTCTAAAGCGTTGGGTTCTACGTTGTATTTCTCAGTAAATTTTCCAGTTTTACCAAATACCATTTCGTTTTGTGTTAGCCAGTTGGTTTTTACTTTTTCTGCCAAATCGTTAAAATCATAATTTTTTAGTCCAACATAAGCCATCCATTGCAATGGTGCCCAGCCGTTGGGTGCGTCCCATTGTTGTCCACTTTCAAACGTGGTAGTGAGTAAACCACCCTTTTTTAGAAAATCGGTTTCTAATACTTTTGCAAATGATTGAGCTTGGTCAGCGTTTGCCACTTTAAAATAAAGTGGAAATGCGGCCGCCAAAGTAAGGTTTTCTCTTTTACAATTATTTTCAAGGTCATAATCGCAGAAAAACCCTTTTTCATCATTCCAACAATATTTAAGAATTGCTTTTTCCCTTTTTTTAGCTTTTTCTTCAAATACTGTTCCTCTAATTGGATGTAATTCAGCTATTATTCTCTCCAAATTTAGCAACAAACAATTGAGATCTACGGGTATTATATGGGTAGTATTGATGGTTGATAAATCTAAAGGGTCTAAAAGCCAACGGCTGCTAAAATCCCAACCTGACTCGCACGCTGCTCGGAGGTTCCTAAAAAGATTTTCAGAACTTTGGATAGATACCTCAACCTGTTCTAAGTCTTCCTTGTAAGATTCTGGCCGTGGAGTAGGATTATTGTCATCATAACGATTCAAGATTTCACCGTCTGGCATTGGTATGCTTCTCATAGACATCCAAAAATCATATTCTTTTTCTAAAGCAATCAAAAAATCCTTAGGTTTCTTTTTTGACTCAAATCTATCAAGCAAACCTACCATCATACTAAAAAATGGTGGTTGTGAGCGGCTCAAAAAATAAGTTCGATTGCCATTTGGAATAAATCCATAAGTATGTATTAAGTAGGCAAAGTTGTCTATCATTCCTTCCACCAAATCGTATTTTTTGGATACAATAAGCCCCAACATACTAAAATAGCTATCCCAATAATATATTTCCTGAAATCTGCCACCAGGAACAATAAATTCATTTGGCAATGAAATGTAGGTAGAATTGAGGTTTTCGGGTATGGTTTTCTTGGTAAGATGCTCCCAAAGCCTGTGAATATGTTCTTCTGGCTTATCAGAATTGTGAGTAACAAAAGTATCGCCTTCGGTCGCAATAGTTTGAAAATTCTCAAAAACAAATTCTTTTAAATTGAAGTCTAATTTGTTTTTTTTATAATCAAAATCTTGGGCTATTTCTGACAGGTTTTTTAAAGCCACCATGTCTGGAAAAACCTTAGAGTCAGCAAATAGGCCAGACAATTGCACCATCTCAAAAAGTGCTTTGTAATCTACAATAGTTGTCATTTGCGGGTAATGGTGGCGATTAAATACTTTGCTTTTTAATAATTGACTGAATTTTCAATACAAATATGATAAGAAGTAATATGGGTATAAATAAAAAGTAAAAGGCGTTTACGCCTCCCATTGCTTCAAAAAGTGTGCCTACTATTCGTGAGCCAATGGTGCCTCCCAATGCCGAAAATATGATTATTAAGCCTGACATTGGAGAATGAAGTTTTTTAGGTAAACTACTCAAAACTGCCGAGTTGAGTAAAGGATAAATAGGAGCAATGAAGAGTCCAATTAAAGGCAACACAAAACCTAAATAGGGTACTTCAGAAAGAGAGCTAATGATTTTTACTTCTTCTGTTGTTGTTTTTAATTGAGGCAAAACAAAAAATAAGATCAAAATAGAAATGACCGAACAAGCAATTACAATTATTACCCAAGAGATTTTTTTGGTCAAGAAGCCAGCTAAAAACCTGCCCAAAGCCAACGAAATAGCCAAAATAGATGCCATTTGAACGCTTAGTTTCTCAGAAAATGCAAATATTTTTTGATTAAATCTTGGTAGCCAAGTCATTATGCCTTGCTCTATCATCACAAAAAAGAAAGCTGAAGCTACAAAAACCAAAACAAGCGGCAAAATGATTAATTTAAAAGAAGCCATTAAGTCCTCATTGATTGAAGTTTCAACGATGGATGTTTCTTTGGGAATGTCTGCAAAAAGTAAAAAAATAAAAGAAATGGAAATCATTAAGCAAAGTACCAAATACACATTTAACCATTTATTGATGTCCGTTTCGCTGTAAAAATATGGGAAAAGAAAATAGGCCGCAGCTATACCCAACATAAAAAAACCTTCAATAGAACTCATAAACGATGTATGTTCTTTTGAAGAATTTGTTATCTCGCCTATCAAGCTATAAACCGACAGTTTAATAAAAGCAAAACTTACTCCGATGCTCAAAAACAAGAGTTTGGCACTGAAAAACGAGTTTCCTAAATACATGCCTAAACAACCAATAAATACGACAACCAAGCCAAACAACATCGCTTTTTTGTAGCCCAAGCGCGGCAAAAATGAAGCAATCAAAAGCGAAACAATGGCAATAGGAAGGTCTTTGAAAGCCTCAAGAATGGACGCATTACTTTCAGTAATTTTGTAAACATTGATTGATTTTGATATCACTATCCCTACGCTGTTGAGCAAAATGGCAAAAACAAAGTAGTTTAAAAAAAGAGAAACTTTCAGTTTGAAATGGTTCATTGTTGGGATATTTGAATTGTAGAAAAAAATCGTGGGGAGGCTATCAACTACTGTTTTTTTAAACGAATGCCTTATAAATCAGGCGTGTAAGCAACTCATCAAAGGCTCAGCTGTATCTGATGTAGCTTTTGCTTTTCAATGTGGGTTTAATTTGTTTTCTTACAATCACCTGCTTTTTAGATACACTTCCATTTGGCTGAGGGTCAAGGCGTTGAAGGTCATATTGGTGGTAAGGCCACCTTTGCGGGCTACGCCCACGCCGTAGTGCATGTC
This sequence comes from Cytophagia bacterium, assembly GCA_004293645.1. GTDB lineage: Bacteria > Bacteroidota > Bacteroidia > Cytophagales > Spirosomataceae > REAB01. The sequence goes on from REAB01000130.1 coordinate 4,974, forward strand.
AAAATAACCGTCTTTTTCGTGGGCATCGGGGTTGATACTGAGCAGTACGTTCTTTTCGAGGCAGTAGGCTATCCACCGCCAATCCAAATCAAGCCGCCACGGGCTGGCGTTGATTTCTATTACCACACCATGCTGGGCGCAAGCGTCAATAATAGCCTTATAATCAATAGGATAACCCGCGCGGGTGAGCAATAAGCGGCCAGTAGGATGCCCTAAAATGGTGGTGTATGGATTCTCGATGGCCCGCAAAAGCCGCGCCGTAGCTTTTTCGAGCGACATATCGAGGTTGCTGTGAACGGAGGCCACCACGTAGTCGAAGGTAGCCAAAATGGCATCGGGATAATCGAGCGAGCCGTCGCCCAAAATATCGGATTCGATGCCTTTCAAAATCTTAAAGGGCTTTTCTGAACCAGCAAACTGGGCATTGAGTTGGTCTATTTCTTGGTGTTGCTGCCGCACCCGCTCCACCGACAGCCCCTGGGCGTAGGTGGCCGTTTGCGAGTGGTCGGCAATGCCCAAATACTCAAATCCCAGTTCTTGGCAAAACCGCGCCATGACTTCGAGGCTGTGTTTGCCGTCAGAATAGGTACTGTGGTTGTGTAAAATTCCTTTCAAACTCTCCCAAGTTACGAGTTCTTCGGGTTGGTGTTGGCTGGCCCATTCAAATTCGTTGCCTCCCTCGCGCATTTCGGGTACTACGTAAGGCAACTGGGCTTTTTCGTAAATGCTTCGCACCGACTCAAACGCCGTCCCGCCGTTGGCCACCGTGAGCAACGTGCCACCCACCGGCGACTGCCGCGCCAAATGTGCTTCGGACGCGCTCAACACAAGTCGCTGGATTTCAAAGTGTTCGGGGCGCGTAGCGTGAATTTCTACGGCTACTTCGGCGGCGTTGGCTTTGCCGCGCCACACAAACGGCGACGAATTTTTGGCATCAATGGTGAGCCATTCAAAACGCGCCAACTGCTGCTGCACTGCTACTGGCGCGTTGGCTGCTACCAAAAGTTGCACGGTTTCGACGGTTTCTATTTTGCGGGCTATTTGCCCCGTAACGGCCATTTTTTCAAAATACGGTTGCAGACTTTCGGCTATCAATTGGGCCAGGGCTTCGGCCTTGTCCATGCGGAGCCGGCCTTTTTGACTTTGAATAAACGCCAGCGACTCCATTATTTTTTGTTGCGTGCCTTCGCCAAAACCTTTCAGTTGGGCTATTTGGCCTTTTTCGCAGGCCAACTGCAAAGCGTGGAGGGTTTCGAGGCCGAGTTCGCGCCAAATGGTGCCAATTTTTTTTGACCCCAGCCCTTTTATTTTAAACATTTCCAACACCCCTGCGGGGGTTTTGGCCGATAGTTCTTCCAATTCGGGCAAACGCCCCGTTTGTACCAATTGCACTATTTTACTGGCCATGCTTTTGCCAACGCCCTGCAATTTGACCAGCTCTTCAACGGGCAAATCGGCAATATTGGCAGTTTTAAGGCGGTCTAAATTGAAAGCAGCTGCTCCAAATGCCCTGGTTTTGAAGGCATCGGCGTTGTGCAATTCGAGGAGTTTAACAGTCAATTCCAGTACTTCAACTATTTCGGCGTTCGACATTTAGCATTTATCATTAAGCATTTATCATTCATCATTGAACAGCACCACTTACGCATTTACCACTCTAACCTGCCAGCAATTTTTGCTTTAATATTTCCATGCCTACCGTCGCTTTTTCGGCAATAAACGTCCAGTTGGGGCGCGGTTCAACGTCGGGAATCTTGGGGTCTATCACATATACGGGTACGGAGGGGGCTACGTAATACACCAAACTTGCCGCTGGATATACCGCCAAAGACGTGCCCACCACCACAAAAATATCGGCTTCGGCGCTGAGTTCGATGGCGGGTTCAATCATGGGTACTGCCTCGTGAAACCACACAATGTGCGGGCGCAGTTGGCTGCCCAATTCGCAGCGGTCGCCCATGTTTAGCTCCCACCCTTTGAGGTCATAGACCAAATCGGGATTGCGCGTACTCCGCGATTTGAAGATTTCGCCGTGCAGGTGCAACACTTTTTTAGAACCTGCTTTCTCGTGCAAATTGTCCACGTTTTGGGTAATAATCTGCACGTCGAAGTCCTTTTGCAAGTCGGCCAATACTTGGTGGCCTGCGTTGGGTTTGGCGTTCATGCCTGCCTTGCGGCGTTCGTTGTAAAACTGCAACACCAGGGCGGGGTTGCGCGCCCAGCCATCGGGGGTGGCTACGTCTTCTACGCGGTGGCCTTCCCAGAGGCCGTCGTGGTCGCGGAAAGTTTTAAGCCCGCTTTCCGCGCTGATACCCGCGCCCGACAGGACGACCAATTTTCTTTTTGCTGGCATATTGGGTAGGTATGGCTATTGGTTTGCTCAAAAATGGCTTAATTTGGGTATAAAACACGGCGGGGTTGTCGAGCCATGGAAAATGGTGGGCTTTGTCAATTAACACAACTTGGCTGCGCGGCACTATTTCGCGCCAGCCTTTGACGAGTTTGGGCAAATCGTTCCTTTTCTTAGAAAAAACAATCATCACTTCCCCTCGGTAAGTGCGCAATCCTTTTAAAACCTCAAATTGTTGCGACTTGGTGTTGTCGCGCACGCGCTGCTTAACGGCGGCATTTTTTTGGCGTTCGTACAAATAACGCACCGCCATTGGTTCATTGAGCGTATCATACACGTAAGTTGGAGCTTGAAACGCCATCACGGCACGCCAATAATTGAGCGTATCGGCGGGAGTAATGCCCGTACGAAGCTGTTTTTGCAACTGGTCAAAACGCTTGGCCAAGGTGGCTGGTTTGAGCATCGTTGTAAAATCGTAGTCTTCAAAAGTGTCAAAATAAGCTCCCTGACTGGTTTTGACGGTGGTTTGCGAGTCGGGATTGACCAACACCAACTGTTGAAGTACCGCGCCGTAGCGAGTGGCATAAGCCCCCGCAATATTGGCCCCAAAACCGTGCGCCAAAATAGACCACTTCGGAATCCGCAATACTTGGCGCAAGGCTTCAATATCTTCTACGGCTTTGTTAAAATTGAGCGTCGTGTCATGAATAACGGGCAAACGACTCTTGCCAGTTGCCCGCGAGTCGTAATAAATCACGCGGTTGGTTTCTGAAATCGTCTGAATCAGCTCTTTTAAATAATCCGACGAATTGCCTGCATCGCTTACCACCAAAACGGGGTTTCCTGTTCCTATTATTTTAAAATACAAATTAGCACCGCTGTTACAGATGGCCCAGCCTTCGTTTTGGGCTTTACAAAAAAAGCAAGTAAGATAAAAAAAGAAGAAAGTTAGTATTATTTTTTTCATTCCAAGCTTTTAATTCGTAAAATCAATTTAAACAACGAGCAAAGATACAGTTTTTTTGTAATACATTTGAAGGCGCATCAGCAACTATCAACTGTGTATTTATTGCTAATCTAAAATGAAAAATTTAAGCACTTTAAGCATTTGTAGTATTTTTGGAGCCACATCAGTAATCCTACTGATGGCTTGTAATCAAACACCTAAACACGACCCGTTGCCTGTTGCTGACTACGGCCTATTGCCCTTTATTGATAAACCATATTTTTTTGAAGATTCACCCATTTGGCAAGATGATTTTGAATACACCGGCGCACCCGACCCTGCCAAGTGGGGCTACGATTTGGGCGGCCATGGTTGGGGCAACAACGAATTGCAAAACTACACCAAAAGCACGAAAAATGCGCGAGTCGAAAACGGCAAGCTCATTATCGAAGTTCTGAGAGAAAAAATGGACAATAATAACTACACCTCCGCGCGGCTCGTATCTAAAAACAAAGGCGACTGGACGTACGGCAAATTTGTAATTCGAGCTAAAATACCGCAGGGGCGCGGCACTTGGCCAGCCATCTGGATGCTGCCCACCAACCAAAGCTACGGAACGCAATATTGGCCCGACAACGGTGAAATTGACATCATGGAACACGTCGGTTTTGACCCCAACGTGATTCACGGAAATATACACACCAAAGCCTATAATCACAGCATTAAAACCAATAAAGGAAACAGCACAGTAGTGCCAACCGCGCTGGAAGAATTTCATGTTTACGCTACCGAATGGACTCCTACCTCCATCAAAATATCAATAGACGGCAAGGAATATTTTGTGTTTTCCAACGAAAAAAATTGGCAAGCCTGGCCTTTTGACAAGCCTTTTCATTTGTTGCTTAACATTGCCGTGGGGGGCAATTGGGGTGGTCTAAAAGGAATAGACGACAGCATTTTTCCGCAGCGCATGGAAGTAGAATACGTGCGGGTATATGCCCTAAAAAAGTAGCCCCTTGCTAAACAAAGGGTACAAAAAATAAAGGATAATGTAGCCAAATATGAGCAAAGTAAGCCCCGCCAAAAGTATAGTTTCGTCAAAAACAAAACGAGATTTTGAAATGGGTGAATGAGAACGGGTGGAAAACGGTTTCATCGCAGTTGGGTTTAACATTTTGAATAAAAAAAGTGCCATTGGGCGCACAAAAAGCCCGAATGAACACCACAAAGTACTGGATAAAAATGGAGTGATTTTAGCGTAGAAATACGTGTTTTTGAATTAATTATCTAACGGTCTTTTATGCCTTCTTTTCTAACAGCCATTGGAACTGCCACCCCACCCTATCGTTTTGAACAAGCCCAAATTGCTGATTTCATGGTTCAAGCACTGCAACTCAACGCCACCGATGCCCGCAAACTCCACGCGCTATATCGCAGCACAAAAATCAAAAACCGCCACTCGGTCTTGGCTGACTATGGCCAGAAATCAGATTTTAGTTTTTATCCGAATACCCCTGATTTTGAGCCATTTCCAACGGTAGCGCAGCGCATGAGGGCCTATCAAACGCACGCTTTGCCGTTGGCGCTCAAAGCCATCGAAAACTTGGGGATTGAATTAATACCGCACACCATTACGCACCTCATTACGGTAAGTTGTACGGGAATGTACGCCCCAGGGCTCGACATCGAACTGGTGCAAGCCCTGCGCATGAACTACGGTGTGCAACGCACGGCCATCAATTTTATGGGTTGCTACGGGGCTTTTAATGGCCTCAAAATGGCCGATGCCGTGGTAAAAGCAAACCCCGAAGCCCGCGTGTTGTTGGTTTGTTTGGAGCTTTGCACGTTACATTTTCAAAAGAAAAACGACCTCAATCACCTCTTATCCAATGCCTTGTTTGCCGACGGCGCGGCGGCGGTACTCATCGAAAGCCAGCCCCGCGAACGCTCGTTGGAAATGCGCTCTTTTCACTGCGATTTGCTGCCTCAGGGCCACAACGACATGGCTTGGTACGTTGGTGATTTCGGTTTTGAAATGATTTTGAGTTCGTACGTACCTAAGTTAGTAGAAAGTGGCATCAAAAAATTGGTAGAACGCCTACGCGCTCATACTCAAATAGATACGATAGATTTGTACGCCATTCATCCAGGCGGCAGGGCTATTTTAGAAGCCATGGAGCGGGAGTTGGGTATCAGTTATCAACAAAACCAGCACGCTTACGACACCCTGTGCGATTTTGGCAATATGTCGTCGGTTACTATTTTGTTTGTCCTGCAAAAAACACTGCAAAATCTGCAGCCTGCCGATACCCAAAAGCACCTATTAAGTTGCGCTTTCGGGCCTGGCCTTACGCTCGAAACCGCCCTGCTGCGGGTGGTTGTCTAAGCCGTTTCTACTTGCCGCTGACGGGCGCGGGCTTCGCGGGTTTCTTTTCGGAGCAATATGCGCTGCTTGATGCGCATCCAACGCTCGTAGAGTTTAGATTCTTTCAAAAAGTCCCAAGGATTTTTCTTTTCGTTTTTCTTGGCTTCTTCGGGGTCGTACATCATGCCCGTGCAGAGGCAATGTTTGCGGTTGGTTCGGGTCAAAATATCATAATTAACGCAGCTCGAACAGCCCTTCCAAAAAGCCTCGTCGTTGGTCAGTTCGTTGAGTGTTACGGGTTCATAGCCCAAGTCTGAGTTGATTTTCATAACGGCCAAACTCGTGGTAATTCCAATAATTTTGGCTTCGGGATACTTCTTGCGTGACAGCTCAAATGCTTTGGCTTTGATGGCTTTGGCAATGCCACTTTTGCGGTAGTCGGGGTGCACAATAAGCCCCGAATTGGCCACAAATTTGCCATGTTCCCAGGTTTCAACGTAGCAAAAACCAATCCATTCGCCCAGCAGGGTGGTGGCAATGATGGCTTTGCCTTCCACCATTTTGTCCATAATATAAACGGGCGACCGCTTGGCGATGCCCGTTCCGCGTTGTTTGGCACTTTCCTCCATTTGGTTGCAGATAATATCGGCAAGATGAAGGTGGTTTTCGTTGGCTAATTGTACTATAAATTGGTCGTTGATAATTTCCGAATTGACCATTGTCATTTATTGGGATTTGTACCGCAAACGGAGACAATTTTATCCGCTTTGGGAGTCTAAAAAATGGAATAGAATAAAAGGGGGGGGCGAGAGGTTTCTACCGCGTAGGCAGAAAGAGTAAGTTCGTCCTGACGGACCTACCAAAAAAGGGCGTTGTGTGGGCGCAACGCGTATGTAACAAGTTGATGGCCATTTATTAGGTATTGTTTCAAAAAAACGACGCAAATATGCCTAAAATTGCGCAAAATCCGCTCAAATGATACAAAATATTTTAGCGAAAGATTCCCCGAGCAGTTCAACGTAAGATGGTCTTGGGTTTGCTTACCGTATTTGAATCTGAGCGTTTGAATTATGCTGTTCGATAGGGGTGCTGGTCAACAGTCATTGGAAAACTGTGAGAACCTCTTCCCAATTTGACCATCGACCATTGCACCATCGACCACTGACCATTGCTTGCTATTTTGGCAGACGCTTTTTGCTGTCAGCTTCTACCAACTTTACTGCGAGCAGTTCAGGGTAAAAATTGCTTATTAAACGCCTTACATTTAGTGCGGTCGGAGACCGCTTGACACCTACTCGTAGTCGGAGACTACGAGTAACAGCTGAATGTTGAACGTAGTCTTTGACTACGTTCGCGCGTCATGCGGTCTCTGACCGCGCTAAATGTAAAAAATAGAAACTGGGAGTTGCTCAAAAACCTATTTCGATGGCCTACTGCGGTTGCCACGATATTGCTTGGCATTTTATTATTTTTGGTTGCAGTTTAACGTAAGATGGTCTTAGGTTTGCTCACCGTATTTGAATCTGAGCTTGCTATTTTGGCAGACGCTTTTTGCTGTCAGCTTCTACCAACTTTACCGCGAACAGTTCAGGGTGAAAATTGCTTATTAAACGCCTTGCATTTAGTGCGGTCGGAGACCGCCTGACACCTACTCGTAGTCGGAAACTACGAGTAACGGCTGAATGTTGAACGTAGTCTTTGACTACGTTCGCGCGTCATGCGGTCTCTGACCGCGCTAAATGTAAAAAATAGAAACTGGGAGTTACTCAAAAACCTATTTCGATGGCCTACTGCACATTACACCACTGACTATTGACCATTGCACCACCGACCAGCCTCTTACATCAACCCTCGCACAAAGCGGCGCACCGACTCCATAAAAACAGGTTCCATTTGAGCTACATTAACGCGGGTTTGTGAGATGAGCGTCATGGCCAAAAAACCGTACGTTAAGCACCACCACTCATAAAATGTCTTAGAGACGGTATCGGCAGCGCGGGGTCTGATGGCAGCCAATGCCTCCCAAACGGGGTGGTTGTTGCGCATATTGAACTCCAACTGGTAGGCTTGTTTGGAGAGGCACAGCGCCCCATCTAAGTTGAACATCACTTGAAAAACCTCGGGCTGCTCGGTGGCCATTCGCCATTGTGCCTGCCCAAATTCCACCAATTGTTTTTCGGGGTTGCGGTAGAGGTTTTTTATTTTGCTAAATTCTTCGTGGAGTTGCGAGAAGCCGTCGTCGCGGATGGTTTCGAGGAGTTTGTCTTTGCTGTCAAAATATTCGTACAAAATGGGGGGGCTGTATTCAATCACTTCGGCAATTTTTCTGATGGAGACGGCTTGCCAGCCTTCATCACGAGCTATGTCGCGGGCGGTTTTTAAGATGTCGGCCCGTACTTGTTTTTTGAGTCGTTCTCTGCGTTCAAGAATTCCCATGCAATTATTCTTTGGGTTAGTTACAGGTTTACACTGTTAGATAATACGCTAAATAACCAAGAAACCGCTATATATCCAAATTTAATCCACAAAAAAAGTCTTTTGCTTTTGTAGCAAAAGACTTTTTTACGCTTAACAACGCATTAGTTGAGCGATGTCAAGGTTTCTTTGATGGCCAAAAAATTAGGCAAATCGCCCGCGCTTTCGAGTACTTCGGCGTATTGAACTTGGCCGTTTCCGTCTATTACAAAAGCGGCACGTTTGGCCACGCCGTCCATGTTTAGCACAAAATGCTCGTAAAAAGCACCGTAGGCTTGGGCGGTGGTTTTGTTAAAATCTGAGAGCAAATCGAAGTTATAGTTTTGTTCTTCTTTAAATTTACCCAACGCAAAAAGCGAATCTACTGAAATACCAACTACCTCAGCATCAAGGTTTTTGTAATAATTCAGGTCGTCGCGCATGGTGCAGAGTTGGGTGGTGCATACGCCCGTGAACGCGGCTGGGAAAAAATGCACAATGAGGTTTTTGCCCTTAAAATCGGCCAGCGAAACGGGCTTTTTGTCGGTATTAAAGAGCGTGAAATCAGGGGCTTGGTCGCCTTTTTGGAGTGCCATTTGAATGGGTGTTGATTGGAATGAAACAATTTATTGGATACGTTTTGCAAACTTAAACAAAACATTCTTTTCTTGCACAGTTTGTGTGCTAAAAGAAAGTTGTGCAACTTTCGAGCAGTTTATTTCACTATTCCCCCTTTTTATTTTATGAACTTCTTACGCTATTCTTTGTGCGCCGCGTTGGCTTTGACGTTGGGCGCAGCTCAAGCCCAGAAAAAAAGTAAAGCAGCGGCCACCCCTGCACCACCGCCCATGCTCGATTTGAGCAAACCCGAAGATGCCATGAAGGCCAACCGCAAGATTACGTCGAGCCTCAAAGACAACGAGAGCTGCTACTACTACTGGCAGGGCAACGTGTTTAGCCGCGTGCCAGGCGAAAAAGACCGCCTGCTTTTTACGTACATTGCCATGAATACCCGCGCCAGTAGCACCGTTACCGACCCCGAAAAAGGCTACGGCTGGCGGCATGTGTCGCGCGAGATATTGTTGTACCAAGACCCCAAAACGGGCGAAATTTTGAAAACTTGGAAAAACCCCTGGACGGGCCAAGACATTGACGTAATACACATTGCCAACGACCCAGTTAATGGTCGTGGACCCAGTTTTGCGATGGGAAACGACGGTAAAACGCCTTTCAAATTATCGGGTTTTGAGAAAGATGGCTACTGGTTTCAGCTCAACGAAGTGCCGCTGTTTTATACCAACCCGCTGGGCGGCGAGTACCAAGACGAAATAGGTGGCACGTATCAAGCCATGGAAATTTTTCAGACTATGACTCCCATGAGCGAGCTACTCGATGCTACCAAAGATAAAACCGAAAACAGCCTCATTGCGTGGTCGCGGGTGTCAAAATGGTTGCCGTGGTTTAAAATGGGAGACAAAGTAGGCCAAATGATTTTTACGGGAATTGGCAAAAAAGTGAAGAGTTTTGACGACTATCCAGAAGCCCTCAAAAACGAAATCAAAGCCAACTATCCCGTTTATGTGTCGGCTCCACCCACCGACGATACCCGCCCCAACGAAACATCTTGGACGTATTACAAAAAAATAACGGCTGAGAAGAAGAAGAAATAAGTAGTAAAGAACATCTTTTTGTTACCTCCTTTTGTCATGCCGAGGAACGAGGCATCTAAGTCGTTATAGATGCCTCGTTCCTCGGCATGAACTGTGTTAAATAGCAAGAAAAGGTCGAAATATTATTTGGCGATTGCATAATTATTGTCAAAAGATGTATTGTTTTTAACAATTGCAAAAGCCTGTTTAATCAATTTGTTGATAACGGCTACCATTGCTACTTTGTGGCATTTGCCCTTAGCTCTAAGTCGTTCGTAAAGTTCTTTGCAGGCTAAATTGTATTTTTTAGCAGACCTTGCAGCCATGTAAAGAATGGCTCTTACTTGGGGGAATCCAGTTTTGATAATTCGCCCTTTGATTCTGACCGATGTTCCTGAGTCTTTGGAGGCAGGAATGGTTCCTAAAAATTTAGAAACTTTTTTAGCTGCATCAAAGTTTTTGAAACCATTGGTAGCTATAATCAAAGCTGATGCCGAGGCTGGGCCGATGCCAGTGATACCTATGAGTTGTTTATATATCTTTTGGTAAGCATCATCATTGAGATTATAAAGCTCATCTTTGAAACTATCCATTTGTGTTTGGATAATTTGTTGCACAGTTTCTAAACTCGCTTTAACCATTTTGTCGGCTCTTGGGTCAAATCCTAAAGCATGAAGTTGGTTACTAATAACTTGATTTTGAGCAATTAAAGAGGATAAATGATTCCGTTTTTGACGTAGCTGGTGCAACTTTTCATCCACAATTTCACTCACTTGTGGCGTAAAGCGTTTACCATAAATACACAGTAGAATAGCATCTCGCTCATCGTTTTGGCTAACGATTTGCATACTTTGAGCAAAACCATGACTTTGGCTTGGCGTGATGATAGAGTAGGCCACAGATGCCAAGTCTAAACAATAGGCCAGCCGATAACTATATTTTCCAGTGGCTTCAAAGATAATTTGAGTAGCTTCTAAAGTAGTTTTGGATAGCCAATCATTGATAGATTCAATTGTGTTGGCTATTTTCTCAACCACAAATGATTTGCTTGATTGTTCATCAGGTAATTCTTGTCGGGCTACTACAAGCCAATCTTTGCCAATGTCAATACCGAGATAAGTCATATAAAAGGTTGTTACCATGCTTTACACATCATCGTTAGGCGAGCTCAAGGCTCAGGTGAACTGTCCGTATTACATGATATTGGGTGGGAGCTACTAAACATGCCGAACAGGTTAAATACCCAATGACAAAACAGTATGACTCCCAACCACAAAATTATATTCTCTTGCTACAAAACTACGATGACAAAA
>REAB01000131.1 GCA_004293645.1 Cytophagia bacterium
TGTTGAGAGTAATCAAGGCCCATACAGATTGAGGGGTGCCGACAATGAACCTTTTATAATTATTTTGAGCGGAACTGAAAAAATTTACATTGACGGTAAACTGCTGCAACGTGGACAAGAAAACGACTACATAATTGATTACAATACAGGTGAAATAACTTTTACTGCCAAACAAATTATAACAAAGGATAAAAGAATAGTAGCAGAGTTTCAGTATGCTGAACGAAATTATGCACGCTCACTTTTTTTTGTTGGTGAAGAAATTGAAAGTAAAAAAATGAAAATTTGGGTTCTAAATCAACTGATATGTTGCAATATACTACACTCCAAACCGACGCTGAAATTGAGCAGCTTTTGGCCCTTCAACGCGCCAACCTCTACAAAAATACACCCACCGAATACCAGCAAGACCAGGGTTTTACGACCGTAGAACATACTTTTGAATTGATACAAACTATGAACAACGCTGCGCCTCAAGTCATTGCCAAAGACCAAGATGTGGTAGTAGGTTATGCGCTGGTGATGCCCGAATCTTTTCAAGACTTGATTCCCGATTTGAAGCCGATGTTTGTCGAAATAGCCCAAGTATCGTGGCAACAAAAACCCATCAGTGCGTATCGTTTTTACGCCATGGGGCAAATCTGCGTGGCCGAGTCGCATAGGGGTATGGGGGTGTTCGATGGTCTTTATGCCACACACAAAGCCCTGCTGTCGTCCCAGTTTGATTTGTGCGTAACGGAAGTGGCCGTGCGCAACACCCGCTCCATGCGCGCCCACGAGCGGGTGGGTTTCAAAGCCATTCATCAATACCAAGACCACACCGACCTCTGGAACGTGGTGGTTTGGAACTGGTCATAGGGGCGTTTTACAGAGTGATAGTGGCATTTTACAAAGTCTTAAGGGTATTTTATACTACCGAATAATAAATTTAATGCCATAATAGTTGCAGACCTAATGCTTATGTAGTTTATTTGGCAAGTAAAATGTTTAAAACAACTTAATTTTTTAACTCAAAAATTACAACACTATGAAAAAAAGAATCTGTTTATCGTTTTTGTGTCTTAGCTTAGCTATATCACAAGTAGTTTGCGCGCAATCTTATCAAAAGGGTGATAAACTCTTGAACGTAGGTATTGGTTTAGGTACCTATGGTGCGGGTGGCTTGGGTTTTGGCGGCTCTTTTGAAGTGGGTATTCACCCAGCCATTAGCGTCGGTGTTTTAGGAGGTTACTCTGGCCGTAGCAACTATTTGGGTTCTGGTGTACGTTGGTCGGTGCTGACAATCGGTGCAAGGGGTTCTTACCATTTGGGAGAACTACTGAAACTAAACGACGATAAGATTGATTTATACGCAGGCTTAGGTCTTGGATACCGAAATATTTCTTGGAACTACGGTGGTACTGCTTTTGATAATAATTACGGTAGCGGTATTCTGCTTTTGGCACACCTCGGTGGGCGTTATTATTTCGCCAACAATATGTCTGCCTATGCTGAGTTAGGCTCTGGCTTCGGCACACTCCAAGCAGGTATCTCGTTCAAGTTTTAATCAAAAAATATTTTCTTCAAAAAAAAGACCTCCTGCACGGGAGGTCTTTTTTTGTGGCTTTTTGGTTGGAACATTTCCTTTTTTAAACACGTACTACGGCTTTTCGGAAGGGCTGAAATAATAACACAGCGCGTCGTCCATGAGGTTTTGTTGTGTTGTCAGCAGCACTCCGTTTTTTAAAATGGGCGCGGCAATGCCATTCCCTACTCGTTGCAGGCTTTTAAAAACCCGTATTTCGTCAAAAATTCCCTCATTTATAAACGATTGCAGCAATTTAGCCCCACCTTCTACCAGCACCGACTGGATTTTTTGTTCGTACAAATCATTGAGAATATGACACAAATCGGCGGTATGATAAGTGCGCGTAGGCTGCGTGCCGTCGAAGAGGTGTAAATCATTGGGCAGGCGCTGGTGTGCGTCCACGACCACCCGCACGGGGTTTCGACCTGTCCAGAGGCGGACATTGAGCTTTGGGTTATCATTTTGAGCGGTGTTCGTACCAACCATTATTGCATCTTCTTCGCTCCGCCACTTGTGCGAAAGCGTGCGCGAGAGGGCGTTGCTGATAACCAACGGCGTACCATCGGGCGCGGCAATGAAACCATCGGCAGTCTGTGCCCATTTTAGGATAACGTAAGGTCGCTTTTTTTCAAAGAAAGCAAAAAATCGAGCATTTAGTTGCTTTCCATCTTGGTTCAATACGCCTTCAACTACCTCAATATCTGCTTGTTGCAGTTTTTTTATACCTCGCCCTGCCACAAGCGGGTTGGGGTCAAGATTACAGATTACCACTTTTCTGACTTGTTTCTGGACCAACATATCGGCGCAGGGCGGTGTTTTGCCAAAATGTGAGCAAGGTTCGAGCGTAACGTAAACGGTACTTTGGGGCAACAAATGGGCAAATCCTGCCGCTATTGCATCATTGATGGCATTGACCTCGGCGTGCGGCTGCCCGTATTTTTGGTGCCAACCTTCGCCAATGATGCAATTTTGATGCACCACCACGCAGCCCACCATCGGGTTTGGACTCACCTGCCCGTGCCCCAAAGTGGCCAATTCGAGCGCACGTCGCATAAAAAGCGTGTCTGATTGTTGGTGGTCAAACATCAAAAGTGAAGCGTCTAATGTCAAGATTATTAAGCCGAGATTACCTTTTCTACCACCAAATTGTGGTTGGTGTAAATGCAAATGTCGGCGGCAATGTGGAGGCTTTCGCGTACCATTTCTTCGGCGGTGAGGTGCGGGGCGTGTTTTTTGAGAGCCAGTGCCGCGCTTTGTGCGTACATAGACCCCGAACCAATGGCGGCCACTTGGTGGTCGGGTTCGAGCACGTCGCCCGTGCCAGATATGACGAGTATTTCGTCTTTTCCTGCCACAATCATCATGGCTTCGAGGCGGCGCAGGTAGCGGTCGGTGCGCCAGTCTTTGGCCAACTCAATGGCGGCGCGTTTGAGGTTGCCCCCGTACGCGCCCAATTTTTCTTCAAAACGTTCTAACAGCGTAAAAGCGTCGGCGGTAGAACCCGCAAAGCCCGCTATTACTTTGCCGCCCGCCAGTACCCGTACTTTGCGTACGTTGCTTTTGGCTACGGTATTGCCCATGGTGGCCTGGCCGTCGGCTCCTATTACTACTTCGCCGTTGTGAACCACTGCCACTACGGTTGTTGAATGTATGCTTGGTGTTTTCATGGCTGCAAAAATAGGGTTTTGTGCGTCAGTTTGGTCTTATTTTCCAAACAAAACACCGCAAACGGTCAGTTTTTGTAAAAAAATTTGGGAAACCCGCCAAATTTTCTCACTTTTGCAACCTAATTCTGAAAAACAACTATCGTCATGGCCAAAGTTTGTGAAATTACAGGCAAAAGAACGCGGGTAGGTAACAACGTATCGAACGCTAACAATAGAACGAAACGCAAATTTTTCCCCAACTTGCAAAAGAAAAGATTCTTTATCCCTTCATTGGGTGAGTGGGTTGAAATGAAAGTGGCCACTTCGGCCATTCGTACCATCAATAAAAATGGCATCGAATCAGTTCTAAAAAAAGCGGGCTACGTGTTGTAGAACTACTTGTGGTTTCAAAAAATCAAAAAAGCTCCTTCTAAACGAGGAGCTTTTTTGTTGGTACTTACTCGTAATTGTTTGTAATTACAGTAATTTGTTGTAATTGTCCGCATCGGCGCGGGGCCGCCCGTGCGGTCCGATGTTTATCAATTTATTACTACCAAATTACCCTTTATTACAAATCAAAAATAATAGCATCGCGGCGGCGAACCGCCTATTTCTGCCCAACTACTTATTGGTTGCTTTTTTTTGAGTTCTTTCAAATCCATCAAATATTTGAGGCGGCCAGTGGCTTTTTTTGGGTGATTTGGAAAAAATAAACCCCCAAAGCAAGCGTGCAAGTAACATTGTAAAAGGAATATTGGCGCATTCAGGCACAACGTTTAATGCTGATTATGAGTTGATTGCAGTAACGCGCAAAAAAAACGGAGGGTCGCAATCAATTTGATTACGACCCTCCGTTTTTTTGATTTCAACTATTGCTTTGGCATTTTGAAAATGCTCTCGTCAACGGTTTGGTTCAATTCAATTTTGGTCACGTTGGTGGTCATTGTCCCCATCTGCTCGTTTTTTATTTCGGTTGTAAACGGAAAGGCCACGCCGTCAATCATTTTGTAGTTTGAGATTCTGGTTTCGACTTCAGCTCCACCTATGCTCACTACCGTTTTAAGAATGTAGTAAGTGGTAGCATCTACAAAATTGGTGGCTACAATTCCGTCTTTGGTTGTCATTTTGAGTTTGAAAACATCGGCAGCGTCCAGTTTTTCTTTGCCCAACATCTCCACAGTTGTTCCATTTTCTTTGTAGCCAATCAAACCACCCGAAATATCCAGCTGACCCAGCATGGGCTTGGCTTGCTCGGCGGGTAGTTTGGTAGGCGTGGTAATGCCCATGGGGGGGGCTATTGTCCAAGCGGTGGTGTCATCTACGGCTTGAACAATTTCTTGGCCCATTGCCGATATGTCAATGCGCATACCACGCTTGGGTACGAGTACCGTTTTAACGGGTAGTTCCATGCCCATTACGGCCATGGTGGCTTCCATTTTCATTGATTTAATGGCGTTCAGTTTGTCGGCACCACCACGGGCTTCTACCATTTTGGTGATAATTTCGTCGGCGGTTTGGGCATTTACCGTGGCAAACGAAAGGGTTGCAAATGCCAAAGAGAGAATTAATTTTTTCATTGGGTTTAAATTTGTTGGTTGATATTGACAGTAAAACGAATTGTTTGCCCGAAAGTTGCAATTTAGTTTTTAGCTTCCCAACTCTTTTACGCAGACTTTACATCAAAGCCCGTTTTGACGGGTTAAACGGCGAAAATAACGAACGATTATTTGATGTTTTGCACGAAACTGGTGATGTCTTTTTCTAAATCTTGGCTTTCGGCCAACACCCTGATAAACGCACTGCCAATAATGGCCCCGCTGGCGTGTTGGCAGGCTTGGTTGAAGGTGGCGCGGTCTTTGATACCAAACCCAATGAGGCGCGGGTTGCGCAACGGCATGGCGTTTACTCGCGCAAAGTACGCCTCCATGTCGTGCGTTACGCCTGTTTGTGAGCCAGTTACGCTGGCCGACGACACCATGTAGATAAATCCATCGCTGCGCTCATCTATTTGCCGAATACGCGCCTCGGAGGTTTGGGGGGTAATCAAAAAAATGTTGAGCAATCCGTAACGGTCGAAGATGGCTTTGTAATCTTCTACATATACATCAAAAGGCATATCGGGCAAAATGAGGCCGTCTATGCCTACTTCTTGGCAAGATTTACAAAAATTTTCGATTCCAAACTGCATCACTGGATTGATATAACCCATCAGCAACACGGGCAGCTTGATGGCTGGGCGCATGCCACGCAGTTGTTCAAACAACAACTTAACGCTCATGCCCGCCGCCAGGGCTTGCTGGTTGCTGTCTTGAATGGTCTCGCCATCGGCTACGGGGTCGGAATAAGGCATTCCTATTTCTACCAAATCTGCACCAGCCTCTTGTAATACCCTCAAAATGAGGCGAGTATCGGCCAAATTTGGAAAGCCCGCCGTAAAATACACGTTCAAATTGCGCTCAGGCTGCTTTTGAAATAACTCAACTATTCGGTTCATTTTTTGGAGTTGTAGAGTTTTAGGATGTATGATATAGGATGTATGATACACGGCATTTTCATAAAAACATTTACCAATCCAATTAGAACACAGATGAGACTGATGCGACTGATTTTTACAGAAAAATCGAACAAAAAATCAGCGTAAACCCGTTCAATCTGTAACATCAGTGGCCGTGATGTATGATATAGGATGGGAGGATGTATGGAATAAAGGGGGTGTGATAGGTAACCTTACCTCTTTTACCCCTTTACCCCTTACACCCTTACACCTTTAGCCCTTACACCTTTGACCTTTACACTTTTTACTATTCTTGCGTCCAATAATCAAGAACCAGTACTTTGTCCAGGTGTGGGCTCAGCACTTTGCCAAAGGCTTTGTGGTCGGGGTGGGGAAGATAGATGGCGCGGTCGGCTTCGCTCTTAAAACTCAGAAAAAAGCAGTGCGTAAAGCCTTGATTGAGGTTTTCGGGGCTGTTGTTGGTCCCCCATTCGTAGCCTTTTATTTCTTTGATTTGCGTAGGCAGCTTCCGAAAAGCCGCCTCTACTTCTTTGACTTGCTCGGGAGTAGCGGTATCTTTAAATTTGAACAATACAACGTGGCGTAGCATCTTATTTTGTTGGTTTTTGGTCTGCGAAAAAGCGGCATAATTGAACCCAATCAGGGCAAATAACAGCAGCGAAAGACACGTTTTTTTCATGAGATTGGGGTTTTTAGTTTTGCCAAAGGTCTGAAACTTTGGTAGCGTTTGCAAACGAAGTTAGTTGAAAAGGAGGTGCCTTTGGGAGTTAGTTTCAGAAAATTTCACCCAAGCGTAATGTTTGAATTTGTTCGGGCGTTAAGCCTGTTGCTTTCGTAACAATCTGATTTTCAAACCCTAAACCAATTAAGTTTTTGGCTATTTCTATTTTTTCTTGAAATTTGGCTTCTATTTCTGCGGTGTAGATTACTGCTATTTCAATTCGTTTATTTTCTTGAAAGCGGTCGTACATTTTTTTGTCTTCTTCCGACAATTCTTCGTACCGTAATTTTTCTTTTGCTTTATCCAATCCTTTTGCCACAAATTCATCTCTCACTTCGCTGGTTTTTAGAAAGTAAACCCATTCATCAAGCGTGTTTTCGGCAATTTTGTTAAAATTATTGATTTTTAAAAGGTAATATTTTGGAAATATATCCGACACTTTTTCTGTCTTATAACTTTGTTGTTGCAAGGCAGTTGGCCTCAAAATATCATTTTGGTGAAGGCCAACAAATTCGCCTTTGTACTCATAAACGTAGTCTTTGCCCTGTCCCAAACCAAAATAAACGATATTGATGGAGTAAATTTTTTTTATAGTTCCATAGGCTTCACCTTCCTTGATGTATTCGGTTACTAATTTAGAAACCCCGTAAATCATACGTTGAAAATAGTCTATTTCAGAGTCATTTTGAACCTCTACTAACATTAATTCGTCAGTTTGGCTTTTTATCAAAATATCCACTCTGTTGTATTTATCGTACTCATCTTCTTTGTTTCCTTCGCTTTCCAGGATACTTTCTATCGTTACGTCAAAACGGAGTAATTCCGACAAAAAGCCTTCCAAAATGCCAAAATTGGCTTTGTGACGAAGCAACTTTTTCATTGCCCAATCAAAACGAATCAGTTTCTTGCCCATCTTAAATTCCAATTGTATTTGACACGAAACTACAAAAAAATGAGCATTTTATTGCCTTTCCAACTATTTGTGTTCAGTCTCACCATTTATCGTCATACCCACGTTTACAGGTGCCGTCCTGCGGCTACGGCCAGTCGAACGCTCCCGTGCTGTTCCAAAAGCGTTCTGGCTTGGTCTTCTGTTACGTCTATTTGGTCGCGCACCATTCTGATGGCTCTGTCCACGAGTTTATAGTTTGTCATTTGCATATCTACCATTTTGTTGCCCTGCACCCGCCCCAACTGAATCATGACCGAGGTTGAAATCATGTTCAGTGCCAACTTCTGCGCCGTTCCCGATTTCATGCGCGTGCTGCCCGTTACAAACTCTGGCCCCACCACTATCTCAACGGGAAATTCTGCCGCCGCTGCCACCGCCGACCCCAAATTACAAACCACACAACCCGTTAAAATACCCGCCGCGCGGGCTTTTTCGAGTCCACCAATTACGTAAGGCGTACGGCCTGATGCGGCCAAACCCACAAGGCTGTCTAACTCACTTATTTGATAGGTTTGTAAATCTTCCCAAGCCTGGTTGGAGTCGTCTTCGGCGTTTTCTACGGCCTGTCTGATGGCCGTGTCGCCGCCCGCCATGAGGCCAATTACCCAGTCGAAAGGCACGCCGTAAGTGGGTGGACACTCGGAGGCATCTACCACGCCCAGCCGCCCGCTGGTGCCTGCACCGATGTAAAACAGCCGCCCGCCTTGTTTCATTCGTGCCACAATTTGTGTTACGAGTGCTTCAAGTTGTGGAATGGCTTTTTCGACGGCGTGCGGTACTGTTTTGTCTTCGTGGTTGATGTTTGTGAGCAGTTCTTGCACGCTCATTTTTTCCAAATGGTCGTAGTGTGAAGTAGATTCGGTCGTAGAAATTATCATCTCAAACTATTTTAAAATGGCCAATATGGTTTCACCGCCCGTGGTTTTTTCTTCCAAATTGACGTTAATGATGGCATCGAGGGGAACGTAAACGTCCACGCGCGAACCAAACTTGATGAAGCCCATTTCGGAACCTTGCGCTACTTGCT
The DNA here is from genome assembly GCA_004293645.1 of Cytophagia bacterium. GTDB lineage: Bacteria > Bacteroidota > Bacteroidia > Cytophagales > Spirosomataceae > REAB01. The sequence goes on from REAB01000131.1 coordinate 8,429, forward strand.
GGCCTTCTTGTACGTACCACACAATGCGCTTGGCCAATGCGCCCGCTACTTGCCTAAATAGTACTTCTACGCCGCTGGGGCTGCGCAAAACGGTCGTAGTTCGCTCGTTTTCGGTACTTGATTTGGGGTGCCACGCCACCAAGTATTTGCCCTTGTGGTATTTGAAATACTGCACAACTCCCGCAATCGGATTCCAGTTGATGTGCACATTAACTGGCGACATAAATATCGAAATTTGCCGACGTGGCCCGTTGAAGTATTCTGTTTCAATTACTTCTTCGATTACCACTACTTTACCGTCGCAAGGGGCAATAATATGGTTTGGATTGACAACTGTTTTGCGGGTAGGTTTCCGAAAAAATTGTAAAATAATAAAGAAGAAAATCAAACTTGCCACCAGCCAAAGCGTGGTAAGCCAAGTGATGTCGCCCGCAAACTGGCGTAGTAAAAGATTGGAGGCCAAAACCCCAATGGCAGTTCCGAGAATAAGTCCGTAGCCTTCTTTGTGAATGGTCATAAGTGCTGTATTGTTGAAATAATGGGACAAAAATAGGCAAGGAAGCGGCAAAATACTACTGAATATTACCAGAAAACAATAAATCAAAGTTGGGCGACTTCCAATGCTGGTTTTTTTGGCCGTTTGTTTCTATCAACCAAACACCGATTTGCGGCATTTTTTGCCACATTTTTTGTCCTTTTTTTACGCCCAAAACGCTAAAAGCTGTGGCGAGGGCATCGGCAGCCGTTCCGTTTGAGGCTATTACGGTGGTTCGCACGTGAGTGCGCAGTCCAACGCCCGTGCGTGGGTCTGCAATGTGCGAGTAGCGTTGGCCGTGGTGTTCTAAGTAGCGGTAGGTGTGGCCGGAGGTGGCCACGCCGCAATTTTTCAAAATCAAGGTTTGGGGGGCGGTGTTGGCTTGTTTATCATTGCTCACCTCCACGCGCCAGCCCGTTTGTTGCGGTGGGGCGTTGCCAATGGCCAAGTCGCCGCCCGCGTCTAAAAACGCGCTCAAAATATGGTAGTGGCGCAGCACTTCGAGGGCTTGGTCGGCAGCGTAGCCTTTGCCAATTGCCCCAAAATCAAGGCGCATATTTTTTTGTTTGAGCTGTACGCGCTTTTGTTGGTGGTCTATTTTTACCAAACGATAACCCACTGCTTTTCTGGCCCATTTTATTTGTTGTTTTTCGGGGAAATACCCGCGCCGCGTAGCTCGCCGCCACAACTGCACCACGGGGCCCATGGTGCAATCGAACGCACCCGAGGTTTTTGCGCTAAAATATTGGGACTGCGCCAGCACATTGTACAAAACGTCGCTGACATAGACCCACTGTCCTTGCCCCGCCGATGCCGACAACCGATTGACCTCGCTGCCGTCCAAGTAGTCGCTCAATATGCCGTTTAGGTAATTGATTCGGGCAAAAACGCTGTCAGAAGCTACCTGGGCGAGGGAGTCGCTGGGGGCATAAAAACTCAAATTAAAGACCGACCCCATGAGCGGACGCGCGTAATCGTAGCGTTTTTGGGCTGCACCAACGTGCGCTGCCAAGATGGCAATAGACAAGATTGCCGAAAAGTTAAAGACTTTGTGAAATCTTTTGCTTTCTTTCATCGTTTTGGTTTCGTATTTGTAATCTAAAAAGTACCACCACAAAATCACTTTTTTCTTTGAAATCAACCTTTTCTACCTTGTTTTTGGAACGTTTGGCAGTCCAAAATGCGGCTTTTCGCTACCAGTTGCCCTCCCGCAAAGATACGGGCGTGTTTTTAGAAAGTGTCATGCAGTTTTTGTTTCCTGTTACCCAAGACTGCCACCAGCACAGCCTAAGTTTGGCCGAAGTCCAGCAGCAGCTCGAAGACAAACTGGATTGTTTGCTCAAACCCCTCAACGAAAATCTGCCCAGTAGCCGCGAGATAGTAGTGAAGCGTTTTTTTGAAACCCTGCCCGCTATTTACGAAAACCTGCTACTCGATGCCCAAGCCATTGCCGACAACGACCCTGCCTCGGCGGGTATTGAAGAGGTAATTGCGGTTTATCCTGGGTTTTATGCCATTGCAGTGTATCGGTTGGCGCACGCTTTGGTAGGATTAGATGTGCCGCTGCTGCCGCGTCTTTTTACCGAACACGCCCACGGCCTCACGGGTATTGACATTCACCCCAAAGCCAGCATTGGGCAGTCGTTTTTTATTGACCACGGCACGGGTATTGTCATTGGAGCTACCACAAATATCGGTACCAATGTTAAGATTTATCAAGGCGTTACGTTGGGGGCGTTGAGCGTTTCTAAGTCGCTGGCCGAAACCAAACGCCACCCCACCATCGAAGACAACGTGGTGATTTATGCCAATGCTACTATTTTGGGCGGTAAAACGGTGGTAGGCCATGACTCAATAGTGGGCGGCAACGTATGGCTTACCATGAGCGTACCGCCTCATTCGCAGGTGTATCACCAGAGCGAAGTCAAGATTAAGCAAGCGGCTTTGTAGCTTCGGCCATTGGTCGGCAAAATCTCACCTACTTAAAAAAATCTGAGAAAGGCAGGGGGATTTTGGTTTCAAATCGCAATAGTTGCCCCGTTATGGGGTGTTCAAAGGCCAATACCCACGCATGAAGCCCCAAACGACGAATGGGGTTGGTGGTGGCACCGTATTTTTTATCGCCCACAATGGGTGTATTGAGGTCTTGCAAATGCACCCGCACCTGGTTTTTTCGCCCCGTTTCCAAGCGTACTTTCAGCAGTGCGTTGGCGCGGGTGGTTTTTAAAACCTCATAGTGAGAAGCAGCGTATTGGCCGCGTTGCGGATTTTGGCTCGAATAAACGATAAAAGCCTTGCTTTCAAACAAATAAGAAGTGATTTTTCCCGAAACCAACGCAGGTACGCCCTCCGTAATGGCCAAATAAATGCGCTCTTTGGTGTCGGTATTCCAAGCATTTTGCAACCGTTCTTGCACAACGGCGCTTTTGGCAAACACCATCACACCTGAGGTTTCGCGGTCGAGGCGATGCACAATGAAAATCTTGCTGGGTGGATTTTGTTGCTTTACGTAACTGCTCAATTGACTATAAGCGGTTTGCTCTTTTTCGCGGTCGGTGGCCATCGAAAGTAGCCCTGCTGGTTTTTCTACCACAATAAGGTGTGCGTCTTCAAACAAAATGGGCAAACTCCGTGGACGCTCAGCCGAAGTGCCTTTATTGCGTTGAATATCAACTTGTTGGCCAATTTTTAGTTGGTAATTAAACTGCGTAACAGGTTGGCCATCTATCCATATTTGCCTATTTTGCAGCAGCGTTTTGATGCTGGTTCGGCTTTGCTGCGGAAGTTTTTGCAGCAAAAAAGCCATCAATTCACTGTCTTCGGTTACCTTAAAGCCTGTTGCAGCACTTTTATTGGTCATGATTTCACAACTTTAAAAAAACAAATTTTTGATTGGAACATTTTAGCAAAACGAATGTGTTGTTTCATTAACAAACTCCTTTTTTATGACTAAAAAACGCCTCATTTTTGACCAAGACGACGTACTGGCCGACACCAATGGCAAATTGGTAGAGATGGTACTCAACGAATTTGGCATTGACTTACCCCGCACGGCATTTGTTCACCAAACGTTTCAAGAACTACTCCCTCCCGCCGACCACAAGCGACTGTACGAGGCTATTCACGCGCCTGGCTTTTTTGCCGATATTCCCGTTAAAGAAAATGCCGTGGAAGTAGTGCGCGAACTGAGCGAAAAATACGAAATATTTGTGGCTACGGCGGCCATGGAGTTTCCCAATTCGTTTCGAGAAAAATACGATTGGCTGCAACACTATTTTCCGTTTATTCACTGGTCAAATATTGTTTTTTGTGGCGATAAAAGCATCTTGCAGGGCGATTATCTCATTGACGATATGGCGCGTAATTTTACCAATTTTGGGGGCGAAGCGGTGCTTTTTTCTATGCCACACAACCGCACCGAAACTGTTTACGGCCGTGTAGCCAACTGGAACGATATTGCCGCTAAGTTTCTTTGACGCTTTGCAACGCAAGGTCGGAGACCTTGTGACACCTGCGCGGAGTTTTAAACTCCTTGCAACGCAAACTCCTTGCAACGCGCTTTGCAACGCAAGGTCGGAGACCTTGTGACACCTGCGCGGAGTTGGAAACTCCTTGCAACGCGCAACGAGTTGGAAACTCCTTGCAACGGAACTCCTTGCAACGCAATTGCTTTATAATCAGTAGCTTCCTTGGTATTTTCTGATGCCCCACTCGGTGGTAACCAATAACAATAACAAGAAGAATAGCCATTTTTGTTGAATCAATTCTGACAAATCTTCGGTACTGTCTAATCGGCTCGGTGCTTTGTTGTTGATGAGGTACGTTTGGAGGGTTTCCAACTGCGCCGCCAACGAAAATTTACCGCCCGTTTGATTTGACAACTGCCGTAACATTCCGAAATCGGCGGTAAGGTTGAGTGCTTCGAGTTGCAAATCGCGCACCACAAATTGCCCTTCTGCGTTTTCGATTTTGCCGTTTATGCTCGTAGTAGCTTTGTAGCGATACAAGCCCTCGGCCAGGCCACTGCGTTCAAATCGGCTGTTTTCTTGGGTATTGGTGTACGTGTAGGCGCTCATTTTGCCGCGTTCGTCGGTTATTTCGAGGCGCACGCTTTGGCCGTAGGTTTTTTCGTAAATATCGTTGTAAATTTCCGTCTCAAAGGCGGCTCTCTCGCCCACATTTATCTCATTTTGAAGCGGATACACCCTAAATTTACGCTTATCTTCTTTCACCGAAATCAACTGCATTACTTTGAGCAACAACTCATCTACCGCTTCTTGTTTTTCGGTGAGGGCGTATTCTTCCATGCGCCATTGCCAGATGCCTTCGCCCGCCAATACCGCCGATTTGCGCGGGCCAGCCGTATTGAGTGCCAGCAATGCTTTGTTGGTTTTTACATTGCCAACGTTCTGCAACAGCACCACTTCCGCCCCTGGTCTTACGCCATATTCACCAAAAGGTACGGTGAGCGGGGGCAATTTCTCAATGATTTGCAGTTTTTCGGGGTCGAGGTTGAGTAGGTTAAAGTTGGCATTGAACCGACCCGTTACTTTGTCAATTTGCCCTGCTCCCGCGCTGATATTCAACGCCCCATTGAGCTTAGTTACCGCGCTGGCATTGGACTGATTGCCCAAAATAAAGAAAACAGGCGTGTTGTCGCGCTGCAATAACTTGTTGAGAATATCGCTGCCCACGTTAAAATAATCGGGCAATTGGTGCAAAATAATGAGGTCATATTTAGTGCCGCTCAAATCCATATTAGGATTTAGGCCCATTATTTTGATGTCGAGTTCATAGTTCAGATTGCGTTCAATAATACTCCGAATGGCCTTTAAGTCGGGGTGGGCGGCCAGGGCGAGCAGCAATATTTTCTCTTTACCGTCCACAATATCCAAATAGACATCGCGTCGGTTGTTTTTGGTGGTAAATTCCCCGCTCAATGCTTCTACTTCTACTACATAATGCTGCACGCCTTTCAAATTGGAAGTAGTTTGAAACGTAACCTGCTGAAAATCATTATTTTGCTTAAAAGTAATAACTTGTCGTGCCACTGGGTTGCCGTTTTGTTTGAGCGTTACGCCCACCGTTCTTCCCGCAAAACCACTGGCCACGATGTCGGCTTGAATGGGAAATTGGTTACCCAAATACGCAATTTTATTGGCCGTAATGGCTTTCAAACTCACGTCGCGTTTGGGCAATGTATCGCCTATCCCGACGGTATGCACCCGAAACGGATACGTGCCAAAAGTGGGCGTAAGTCCTTGGTTACTAATGCCGTCGGTTAGCAAAACTACGTCGGTTAGGTTACGGCCTTCGTAGTTGTTTTTGGCATTTGAGAGTAATTCTGACAAATTAGAACTCCGCTGGTCGAAGCGCAAACTGGGTAATTCGGCCTGCAAATTTTCGTTATTTAGCGTCTGGGTTGTTACTTCCAAACCCGCTTCGGCCAGGTTTTCGCGGAGCTTGGCGAGTTCGGGTAGCCACTTGGGGCCATAATTGACCAATGATTCCGAGTTGTCAATTGCCAACACGACTTTGGGCTTATCGGTACGGGTTTGAATGCTCCGCAGCAAAGGAGCCAATAACAAAAACGCAATCAAGCTTACCAAAGCCCCCCGCAAAAAAGCCAAAAGCCAGTTGATTTGCTTCGACCACGCGGGGGCGGGTTGGTACAATAAAAAAGCATAAACCGCGCCCAGCAGCAAGCAAAAGCCAACATACCAAGGCGAAGATTGAAAAATAATTTCTGTTAAAAGCATTTTTTTTAGTTAATAGTCACTGGTGCATTGGTCAATAGTGAGTGGCAAATTAATAACTTCTGACCTACGACCGCATTTACATCACCATTCCACCATCTACTTGCAGCACCTGCCCCGTTATGTATTTTGAAAGGTCGGAGGCCAAAAACACCGCTGCGTCGGCTACTTCTTCGGGCTGCCCACCGCGTTTGAGCGGAATCGTTTGCTTCCATTCTTCGATGGCTTTTTCGTTGAGTTCGCCCGTCATTTCGGTTTCGATAAAACCTGGAGCCAGGGCGTTGCAACGAATATTGCGCGAACCCAGCTCTTTGGCCACCGACTTCGTAAAGCCAATCATACCCGCCTTAGAAGCGGCGTAGTTGGCCTGGCCTGCGTTGCCCGTCAAGCCCACCACCGACGTAATATTGACAATAGAACCGCTGCGGGCTTTCATCATGGTTTTGGTTACGGCCTTGGTGAGGTTAAAAATAGACTTCAAATTGACCCGCATCACCTCGTCCCATTGGTCTTCGCTCATGCGCATCAGCAGGCCGTCGCGGGTAATGCCCGCGTTGTTTATTACTACATCTATTGTGCCAAAGTCGGCTACAACCTGCGCAATAAGTTCGTCGGCGGCTTTAAAATCGGAGGCATCGGAGCGGTATCCTTTTACGGTTGTGCCAAACTGCTGTAAATCAGCTTCTAATGCTTGGCCTTTTTCAACGCTCGACAAATAAGTAAAAGCCACGTGGGCACCTTCTTGGGCAAAACGAGTGGCAATGGCGCGTCCAATTCCGCGCGAAGCACCCGTGATGAGGGCAATTTTTCCTTTCAATAACATGAATTCAGAAATGACTAAATGATAGATACATAGACACAAAGCCCCAAAAATAGCGTATTTTATTCATTAAAGCGTACGTGCCGAGGGATTCTGTACTAATAAATGCAAATAGAAAATAGTGGGTGTACGCACAAATGCAGGTAGTAGAATGAAGCGGCCATCCTGACCAGTTTTGTTACATCAATCATTTCTTAGTCCGAGCCGATGAGGGGGGAATTTGTTTACAGGTCTTCGTCTATGAGTTCCGTCTTGACTTGCATGTAGCGGAGTTCGGCGTTGCCAAATTGGTTGGCCATGGCCACGTCGGCGGCATCGCGCCCGTGGCCCAGCACCACCCTGCAACCTTCGGTTTGGGCCTGTACAGCATCGAAGGTGTGCCAGCCGTCGGTGAGATACACCTCAAACCAAGCGTGTAAGTCCACGTATTTGAGTTTGTCGGAGTAGCCTACTGTCATGCGGGCAGGCATGCACAAGGCGCGGCACAGGGCAATAGCTAAGTGCGTAAAATCGCGGCAAACACCCATGCGTTGATGCACCGTATCGAGGGCGGTTGTGCTGCTGTTGGTGGTGTTGTATTCGTAGCTGATGTGGGTATTTATCCAACTTCTAATGGCCTCAACTTGCTCATAACCATTGATTAAGGGCTCCACAATGTCAATAGCGAGTTGGTATATTTCTCCTAAATCTGACTGGCAATAACGGCTGGGTAGCAAGTAGTGCAGTACTTCGTTGGGTAGATTCTCAATAAGTACAAACTGGGGGAATGGCACATCGGGTGTGTGATGGGACGTTACAATGGCCTCCACTTGGCTGGTAACCGTAATGTGGCCCGTGGGCAAAATCAACCGTTGGCAGTGGTTGCCGTGGTGGTCGGTGTATTCGGAAAAAGCTACTGGTGGGTCTATGTGAAATGTTTCCTCCACGATGGCTTGTTGGGCGTGGTGGCGCGGGCGGAGCATCAAATGGACGGTCGTGGGCTGGCCGACGTAGTATTCAAGAACGGTTTTCCCGCGTAGTTTCACAAGCGTTTGTTAAGAGAGTCAATTACTTATATCAGTAAGATAACAAAGAAAAAGTTTCCAGTTGTTGGAAATAACAACTGGAAACCTCAACAATTAACGAAACCTTAATTTTCGATGTCTTTCTGAATGTTGTCAATTTTGGCGTTAAAATCGCGTTTAAACTGCTTCCAGTCGCGTTTTACGTCTTTTTTTAATTCGGCAGCTTCGTTGTCAAGTTCGTTCATATCGCTTTTTAATTTCTGACGACGCGCCTCCCACTTGGCTTTTTCTTCTTTGGTGGCTTTTTTTAGTTCGTCGTTGGTTTCGTCCATTTCGCGTTTGAGGTCATCCTTCTTTTTATCAATGGTTGTGGCCAAACTTTTGCGCTCTTTTTCTATCTCTTCTTTGGTGTCAATAACGGTCTCTTCTACTCCCTGTTTTACATCTTGAGCGGCATCTTTTACGTCCGAGGCCACGTTTTCGACGGCGTTTTCTACTTTATCTTGGGCATTTTGCAAATCTTCGGCGGCCTCTTTTTTGTCGTCGCGCGAGCAACTGCCAAATGTCAATGCGCCAACGGCCAGCAAAGTGGCCACAAAAACGGTTGTTTTTTTCATTGTTTGGGTTGTTTTTGATTATTGATAAATTGATTTTCTTTTCAGTAAGTAGTTGAGTAAAATTAGGCGCGGGGCCGCCCGTGCGGTTCGCCGCTGCGACGCGGGGCTGCCCGTGCGGTTGGCCGCCGCCATGATATTATTTTTGATTTGTAATAAAGGGTAATTTGGTAGTAATAAACTGATAAACAAACAATTACTATAATTACAAACAATTACAAATAAGTACTTATTAAGTCGTACGTTTCCCTTTGATCATATCTTTTACATCTTGGGTAGTTTCGCTGATGGTTTCTACTACTTCTTTTTCAAGTCGGTGAATTTTGGCACTTTTTACGGCTCGTTCTTTGCCCATGTTAGGTTCGCCGAGCAGGTAGCCGTAGGGTTGGAGAGCAGGCACGGCATCAAAAACTACTTTCAGAATAGCCAACAGCGGCAACGCCAGCACCATGCCTCCAATGCCCCAAAGCGCACTTCCAAGCAGCAATCCTACAATGGCAGCGAGCGAATTGATGCTCACTTTTGAACCTACCACGTAGGGCGTTATGACGTTGCCTTCCAGAAATTGTACCACAAAAAACACCCCAGCCACCCCCACCCCGTACATGGGCGAATCTTTGGTAACCAATGCCACTATGAGCGGCAGCAGCCCACCAATGAGCAACCCAATGTAGGGAATGATGAGCAATAAAGCCGCCAAAAAACCGAAGAAAATAGCCGACTGAATGCCCAAAGCCATCAAACCCAAGGAGTTGAGTGTGCCCACAATGAGCGTAACAATAAAGATACCAGACAAATAGCTGTGAACTACCTCGTAAATTTGGTGTAACACACTGTTGATTTTTGTCTTTTTGGTTCCCTTAAAAACCTTGTAAAAAAACTCGGTGAACATATCGCGGTAGTAGAGCAAAAAGAAAATATAAAGCGGTACCAACGACATATTGCCGAGCAGGTTGGTGGTAGTACTCAACACCGTAGTTACCACCGAGCCACTGTTTTGAGCGGCATTTTTACCGTATTTTTCCAATTCAGCTATTTGTCTGCGTTGCGAAATATGAAACTGGTCTGATGCCCATTTCTGTAATACATCAATACTCGCGTTCAGTTTTTCAGTGAGTTGGGGCATCATGTCGGTAAAGCTACTTATTTGATAGCCCAATGCAAAAAACAAACCTGCCAGCACCACCGCAAAGCCGAGTAGCGTAACCAAAATAGACCCTATTCGGCCCAAACCAAGTTTTTCGAGCCAAATGGCCGCAGGATAAAGCAACATGGCAAAAATGATGGAAAACAAAAGCGGCATCACCACGTCGGCTAATAAGTAAAGCCAATATATAAGAATGCTAACGCAGATGAGCGAACAAGCAAGCCGCGCTGCGTAAGGCCAAGAATAAGGTTCGGATTTCATAACTGTCTGCTTTTTTTAATGATGGCTCTCCTTTTAAATTTTTGTGCCGCATCATTTTTTTCAAATAATAAGAAAATGATGCCCCTTTTTCTTTGTGGCTTTTTTGGGGGATACCTGTCCATCATTTTGCCCAAAATTAGTCATTTTTACAATAAAAATGCCAAAATACGCGCTTGGGACGGGTTTTTTTTTAAACAAAATAAGCGTTAATCAACAAACAATGTAACGACTCTAAACAGCAGCAAAGTACCGTGGCGTTTTAGGTCTTTTTTCAACTTGATGGCTTTGTTGTTAGGCTCATTCTTTTTGTCAATGGTTGCGGCCAAATGTTTGCGTTGGCAATAACGGCCTTCCAGACTTCTTTTTCACGTCTTGGGCGGTACTGAGCTGACCTTTTTTCGTGTTAGATGCTTTGCTTGCTCTATTTTTCTTCTAATTTTGTCAGCAAACCCTGTTCATTGACAAAATCTACATTTATATGGCACTCAAAATATTACTTGGCACAAAAGGCAAGAGCAAACTACTCGAAAAGGAAGAAGAAAGGCGTGATTTAGGCTTTGGTACGCGCGTTACCAACGCCAACGAGCGGCTCGTAAACCGCGACGGAAGTTTTAACGTGAAGCGCGTCAATGTGTCGTTTTGGGCCTGGCTTGACCCTTTCTACCGACTGACCATCATGCCGTGGTCGCATTTTTTTGGCGTTATTTTCTTGGCTTATTTGGTTATCAATTGCCTATTTTCGGTTGTTTATTTGCTGATTGGCATGGAAGGCTTGGCAGGCGTGGCACAAACCAAAGATACCAGTCATTTTTGGGAGGCATTTTTTTTTAGTGCGCAAACCCTCACCACCGTTGGTTACGGGCGCGTGGCTCCCGTTGGCTACTTGGTCAGTACGGTAGCCGCTTTTGAAGCATTGGTTGGATTGCTGGTTATTGCCCTGGCTACGGGTTTGATGTACGGGCGTTTTTCGCGGCCTGTTCCCAAGGTACTGTTTAGTCGCAACTCGGTTTTGGCTCCTTATTTAGACCTTAACGCTTGGATGTTTAGAATGATAAACGAACGGCACGACGAGCTGATAGATGTGAAAGTAGAAGTAACGCTGTCGCGGCTCGAAACGCTGCCAAACGGCAACCGAACGCGCAAATATTACCCGCTCAAATTGGAACGCAGCCAAGTCAATTTGTTTCCTATGAGCTGGACGGTCGTGCACCCAATCACCGACGATAGTCCGCTTTACGGTGCTACCGAGGCCAGTTTGATGGAGTCCGACAGCGAGTTTTTGATTTTTGCCCGCGCCACCGAAGAGGCTTTTACCCAGCAAGTTACTTTCAAAAACTCCTACCGTTACGAAGAAATTGTGTGGGGAGCTAAGTTTCGGCCTATGTTTGATGCTACCAACATGCCAGGCGTTGTGAACATCAATGTGGAGTTGGTACACGAGTATGATTTGAAAGAATTGAACTAAAAAAACGGCTTTTGGTGAAGCAGCTCCATATCACGTAAGTACTTGCTCGTAAGTAGTTGTAATTACAGTAATTCGTTGTAATTGTTTGTAATTATAGCGATTTGCTGTAACTACCCGCATCGGCGCGGGGCCGCCCGTGCAGTCCGATGTTTATCAATTTGTTATTACCAAATTACCCTTTATTACAAATCAATAATAATAGCGTCGCAGCGGCGAACCGCCTAATTTTACTCAACTACTTATTAGAACTAATTTGAGGTTGTAATTGTGTAATAGAAAAACGCATTCAATCGGGCGAATCTTTGGGCAGCCGTCCAGTTCGTCCAAAAAAATACTTGTTGAAAAAATATGGCCCAGATTTGAAGCAGCTATTGTCCAACGACAAACGCTCAATTTGGGTGATAGAATTTTATTGATGTCCATGTCCCAAAAAGAAAAATTGCTGCTCTTCGTGCTGGCGTGTTTGAATTTTACGCACATCATGGACTTTATGATTTTGATGCCACTTGGCCCGCAGCTCATGCGCTATTTTGGCATCAGCCCGCAGCAATTCAGCCTGCTGGTGTCGGCGTATAGTTTTAGCGCGGGGGTTTCGGGGTTTTGTGTGGCTTTCATCGCCGACCGTTTCCCGCGTAAATACCTCATTTTGGTAGCCTACACGGGTTTTGTGGTGGGTACGCTGGCTTGCGCTTTAGCCCCTACTTTTGGCTGGCTCATGGTGGCACGCACAGTGGCGGGCTTGTTTGGCGGAGTGCTGGGGGCGCAGGTAATGGCCGCCGTGGGTGATACTTTTGCCTACGAGCGGCGCGCCAGTGCCATGGGTGTGGTGATGACGGCCTTCTCGGTGGCCTCGGTGGTGGGGGTGCCTACGGGTTTGTACTTGGCTTCGGTGTGGAGCTGGCACGCGCCGTTTTGGTTTGTGGGCGGGCTGGGGCTGTTGGTTATTGGCCTCATCTACGGGTTTGTACCGCGCCTCGACGGCCACCTCCAAGGCCGCGCCAAAACCACTCACCAACCTTTTGAAGTGCTTACCAATATTCTAAAATCGCCCAATCAGCTTCGGGCTTTGTGGCTTACCACTACCATTATGTTGGGGCATTTTAGCATTATTCCGTTCATTTCGCCTTATCTGGTAGCGAATGTGGGTTTTAGCGAAAAAAATATTTTTTTAATTTATGCCGTAGGTGGCGCGCTGACACTTTTTACGGCTCCGCAAGTAGGCAAGCTGGCCGATAAACGCGGCAAATATCCCGTTTTTGTGGTATTTGCATTGCTCTCCATGATTCCGATGTGGCTTATTACCAACCTACAAATCAACTCTTTACCCATTATTTTGAGCGCGGCGGGGCTATTTTTTGTTTTCTCAAATGGCCGACTTATTCCCACCCAAGCCATGACTTCGTCGGTGGTGTTGCCGCAGCAACGGGGTGGTTTTTTGGCCATCAATACTTCCTTGCAACTCCTGATGCAGTCGGTGGCGGTCTATTGGGCAGGACTCATTATTGAGCGCCAACCCGACGGCAAATTGCTCCACTACAACTGGGTGGGCTACGGGGCCATGGCCTTCATTTTTATCAGTATTTTTATTGCCCGCCACGTAAAACCCGTTGATGCTCAGCCTATTTCACAACCACAAAACGTGGAAGAATAAACCATTTTACGCGGAAAACTTGGCATCTTTCATATTGCTTCCAAAGTAGTTGACAGTTTTTGAGAAATTAGTCCACAAGCATATTGCCCACTAAACATGTAGTCGGAAAAATTAGTA
>REAB01000056.1 GCA_004293645.1 Cytophagia bacterium
ATTTTTCCGACTACATGTTTAGTGGGCAATATGCTTGTGGACTAATTTCTCAAAAACTGTCAACTACTTTGGAAGCAATATGAAAGATGCCCATTTTTTCAGACGAAATAATGCTAAATCAGAAGCATTCCAGAGTTCTATTTTGGCGCGTACGAGTCCCATGGGTTTTAATGTTTGAGGCAAATATAAACAAAAAAATATCCCACGCCTTGGGCGCGGGATATTTTGCCAGAAAACTTGCTGACTATAAAAATTCAGTAGCGTTATTTGTAAAAATAGCATTAGTACCAATATTAAAATTATTATAAATACTCATACTACCACCTAACTCTGAAGGGGTAGGACTAAAATTATAATTATGGGGGAAATAATACATTCGAGTTATATTAGTCCCAGAACCACCTGCTTGAAAATAATAGGTAGCAGGGCTTTCTCCTGGGTGATACAAATCGAGAGCTGCAGAAAAACCGACTGACTCCGTGAAATTATAACCCTGTTCTGGTTCTGGCTCACCAGCTATCATTGATTGAACTTCTAAAATTACGTAACTTTCCCTTCTATAATCTCCCATTACAATTTGTCCATCGCAAGACATACCTTGATAATCAGGGTCATAGAAGTAATTTCCATCACAATACTGTATGCCATGCTGAAAATAACTTTGGAAGCGGATTTTCCCTCTAACAGAAAAATTGACTCTTCGTTCTGATTCAAATTGTCGTGATCCTACTGATAGCCTTGCATTTTTTGAATTTTTAGAAGTGAAAGATTGGTCTGGAATTGGTGAAGAAATCACATTGTCTATTTTATTCCCCTTCGAGAACTTCATAAGCAGATCCATTCCGTTTGTAATTTCTTGGCTTGTAATACTTTTTAGCCTTATACTTGCAGTAAAAGTGTTTCCTACTCTGGTCATGTAATCATCAATAATGTAAAAGCCCAACTCATTAGCTGCCAAACCATATAATAATCCCCCTGTAGAAAGCTCGTATTGATTATCTTTTTTTACAAATAAAGGACTATTACTTTTATCCATACCTGATAGACCAACTTGTTCAAGGGTAGAAATCAAAGATGTGAAGTTGTGTAAGGATTCAGTCTTTTTTCTATCTTCACTCTTTTTCTTTTTCATTTCTTGGATATATGAATTAAAAGTATTGAAATTTTCAAATATCATTAATCCTTGAAGAGAAGTTACTTTCCCATTTGCTTTTATTAAACCTTCTGATTCAAGCAATGGAGAGGAAACTTTGTTGCAAGACATAACAAGCGTAAGCAATATTGACATAGAAATAGGGCTTACAATTTTGGCAAAAAGCGACCTCCTAAAATAATCCAAATAATTGGGTCTAAATCTTTGTACGATTGTGTTTGTTGTTTTCATAATTTTAAAAGTTTTTAGAGTAAGAAATGACTGGCGAAATACAAAAACTATTCAAACTTACGTGTCAAGGTCTGCGAAAGTCAAGTTGTTTTTAACAACTTGACTTTCGCAGACCTTGATGTTAAATTACAATTTATAACTATATGGTAAGATTTCGGAAGCTCAGAAATATTGTGATTCGAGTAATGGTTTATATTATGAAGTGTTCTGCTCATTCAAGCAATTAAAATGGATATTACGCAAAAGCTACGGTTTCTCCGAGAAGAAAAGGGGTTTTCTCAGCATTATGTTGCCCTTAAACTGAAAGTAAGCCAACAAGCTTATCAAAAAATTGAAACAGATGAAAGTAAGCTTACAATATCCAAATTGAGGGCTATACTACAAGTTTTAGAATCTGATCTGCAAACCTTCTTTACTCCCAATACTACGGACGATAGGATTAGTGTAATCTTAGAGGAGATTATAGATATGAAAAAAAAGATAGCCAATTTTGAGAAATTGTTAAAGAGAATAAAAAAAGGACATAAATAAAAAAGTTCCGCGTTTTAAGCGCGGAACTTTTTTATTTATGTCCTTTTCAAGAATTAATCAAAAATATATTAGTCAAAAATGTAGCGAATACCAAACTGTCCTTGCCATACGTTATCTACATTAATGCTTTTCACAAAGGCATCGCGTAACGGAATACTACTACCATCTACTACTTGAGTAGCCATTCGGTAAGAAGGAACGCCTGCGGCACTTACACTTGCTAATGACAGAGGGTTGAGTCCTGTAGTAGTTTGTGCTACGCCCCATTTGTTATTTATTAGATTACCTACGTTAAGTACGTCAAAGCGGAAACGAATGATATTTTTCTTGCCTTTGTTGCCTACTGACACATAAAAATCTTGCTCAACTGTGAAATCGAAGCGAGTCAATGAAGGCACGGCTGCGCCATTACGCTCTACGTATTGACCACGGCGGGTACTCAAATAAGGATGGTTGCTGATATAAGTATCAAACGCAGCGGCTTGCTGGTCGGCACTGAAAATAACCGCTGATGTACCTGAACCAACGGTAAGTGGCGCAAATGTCAAATCTGAACCTCTGTTAGGAATAAACAAAAGGTCGTTGTTTTGTCCGTCTCCGTTCATGTCATTGCCATAAGTATATGATACTTTAAAGCCGCTGTTAGATACCACACCCAGTGTAAACATGGTAGAACCACCCAATTTACCACCGTAGTTAAGGCGGTAGTTTACATAACCTACAAAACGGTGGCGTAGGTCGTTGTCAGACCAAGAAGGAGTTAAGAAATTTTGACCAGTTACGGTAGAGATATTGGCCGAAACGGTACTACCTACTGACTGAATATCTTTGGCTTGTGCGTAAGTGTAACCTACCATACCACTCAAACCTTTGGTAGCTGTTTTCTCTAATTTAGCAGTCAAAGAATAAGAGTAACCTTTGTTGGTATTGGTCAAGATGAAAGCGTTTGTGTTGGCCGAGTTTGTAAAGCGGGCTGGGTTTACAGCTGCGCCAGAAAGACCTGATGCAGGAAAACGCTCACGGGTATCTGGACCGCTAAATGTACGGTCTGGGTTTTTAAGATTGGCATCAATATAACGCAAGGCTTGAACATTGTCATTATAAATACCTTCCAAAGTACCAATCAAGCCCCAAGGTAGTTTTTGGTCAATGGCCAAACTGCTTTTCCAGATAATGGGGTTCTTCAAGTCGTCTGTTGAAGCATTGACTACATAAGCAGGCAAGCGGGTGATATCAGTGGTGGCAGGCTTGTAGCGGCTTGGGTCGGTAGTAAACGGATAAGCCGTCGTGTTGGTAAAGTTTAAGACGGCAGTATTTACCCCGTTGTTTCCTAACTGGTTGGATACCAATACCTGTGGAATACGCGACACGAAAAGCCCCGTACCACCGCGAATTTGGGTAGTTTTGTTGCCTTTTACGTCGTAGTTAAAGCCCAAGCGTGGGGTTACTATCAATTTGTTGCTTGGAAATGCACCCGTATTAATTTTTAAGTCTTTACCATCCTCGTCTTTGTACGTCAAACCAGCTACCACGGGATTATTGAAGTCTTTGGCCAAGTCGTCGTCATAATCAAACATATCAAAACGTACACCTGCAGTCAGCTTAAAACGGTCAGATACCGCGATTTCATCTTGTACGTAAGCACTATAGGTAGCTTGTTTTAAAGTCTGCAAAGGTTCTGCACCATTAGGCAAAAGTGAATAGCGGTAGTTGAAACGATTGACAGGAACAGGCGAGGCAGTCAAATTAGGGTTGGCCTTGAAAGCCAACGCCGCTGTTTTGAAGTCAGCGATAGAGTTAAATACCCAAACTCCGTTTGAACTTGGGAAAAACACGTTATTTGAGGTAAAGTGTTCGTAACTAAGGCCCAAAGTCAAAGTATGTTTACCCGCAAAATAACTCAGGTTATTGGTGAAATTGAGCGTAGAGTAATTTAACTTATTGTTGGGCGTGAAAGGGTCAAAACCCACTGAAGTATAAGTGCTACCAGCGTTCAAAATATCAACCGTAGGGAATATATCCGTTAAGTAGGTACGGTCTTCAATTTGTTTGTTGTAAGTAGCAATAAAGTTATTGGCAAATTTTCCGCCAAAGTTCGAATTTAATTCAGCCACAAATGAGCGAGTGTTATCAGCAATTTTATAACCTGTATTTTGAGGAGATATAGCCAGAGCTGAGTTAGTACGGTTGCCATTGCCTGCCGTGTTACTACTGTTACTATTGCTAATTGGAACATCAGAACCAGAGTCATGGTGCGAATAACGCAGCGTCAATTTATGATTGTTATTGATGTTGTAGTCCAATCTAATCAATCCTTTCGTACTATTTATTTCATTGTTGAAGTTATCAAACGCACCTGAGTTCCAGTTAAAGTTAGTACTCATAAAGTTGGATAAATCTTGCAAGTCGGCCAAGGTAGTGCGCGATACGTTTCCTGCGGCACCAGGAGTGTTGGCTACCCAATTGAGGGCAGGCGTAGAGCTTTTGAAAGTTTCAAAGTTGGCAAACAAAAACAACTTGTTTTTGATAATAGGTGCCCCCACTCTAAAGCCAAAAGTCTTTTCGTTGATATTTACGGTGGGCAAATCTTTTCCGTCTGCTTTCTTGCCAACCATGTCGCTGCCTCTTGTTAAATAATATATAGAGCCAGTTACGTCATTTGTTCCTGAGCGCGTTACGGCGTTAATACCTGCTCCCGCAAAGCCAGACTGCCGTACGTCATAAGGTGCAATGTTAATTTGAACTTGCTCAATGGCGTCGAGCGATACGGCGCTAGTACTTGTCCGCCCGCCTGCTTGTGCCGAGCCACCCAAACCGAAGCCATTGTTAAAGACTGAACCATCAATCGTAAAGTTGTTCAAACGGCTATCTTGGCCTGCAAACGAACGTCCATTGCTGTAAGCGTTGTACTTAGTAATGTCATTGATGGTACGGCCAATAGTAGGTAAACTATTAACGGCATTCAAGCCCAACGTAGTTGAGGCACCCGTGCGGCCCGACGAGATAATGTCCGAACGATCAGAAGTTACCACTACTTCTTGTAACTCTTGTCCATCCTCTTTGAGCGTAAAGTTAGCGTCAGCGGATGCACCAAGGTTGGCTATAATGTCGCTTTTGCTTTGTTCTTTGTACCCAACAAAAGTTACGCTTACTTGGTATGGACCACCTACACGCACTGACGGGAATACATAACGGCCTTTTTCGTTGGTAACTGTACCATACTTTGTGCCAGAGGGAACGTGAGTAGCCACTACGGTTGCTCCTGGTAACGATTCTCCTTTGGCATCTTTAATTACACCTGAGATTGCAGAAGCAGTAACTTGCGCTGAGGCATCAATGCCCATAAAAAGAGCGGCAATGACCCCGAAAAGTCCAATTGTCGCTCGCATCTTTCGTAAAACTTGAAAGTCCATAAATTTGGGGAATTTGGTTAGATTTGTGTTTTGATTTTAACAGTATTAAAAGTGTAAACTTGGTACAAATATAAGAATAAATTTGTGGGACAAAAAAAATGCTTTCTGCGTAAAGTGCTAAACCCACATTACCAAGTCGCTGATTTATTGGAATAATATAATTTTTTATCACCAAATTTCAAAACTCTATTTTAAGAAATTGTTAAATCTTTAACCGCACGTACCAGCATACTTCATGTATATAGAACCCATACCAAGAAAAATTGTTTATTAAAGCACAAATCCACTTACACAATTAATATGACCGTAACATCAGACTTAAAAACGTACAAATTGACCCAATATAGCCACGGAGCAGGTTGTGGCTGTAAAATATCGCCCAAAGTGCTTGATGTGATATTAAGCCCCAGCCCCCAAACCCCCGAAGGGGGCTTTAATTCCGTTTTTGAAGCCCCCTTCGGGGGTTTGGGGGCTGGGCTTCTGGTTGGCAATGCCTCGCGCGATGATGCGGCCGTGATGGATTTGGGCAACGGGGAGGCCATTATCAGTACCACCGATTTTTTTATGCCCATCGTGGACGATGCCTACGATTTTGGGCGCATTGCCTCGGCCAACGCCATCTCTGATGTCTATGCCATGGGCGGCGTACCCATGATGGCCATTGCTATTTTGGGTTGGCCCATCGATAAACTCCCGCCCGAAGTGGCCGCGCAAGTATTAGAAGGTAGCCGTGCCGTGTGTGCCGAGGCGGGTATTCCGCTGGCGGGCGGCCACAGCATAGACAGCCCCGAGCCCATTTTTGGGCTGGCCGTAACGGGAAAAGTAAAAATTGAACACCTTAAACAAAACAATACCGCTACCGAAGGCTGCTTGTTGTATTTAACCAAACCCATCGGCGTGGGCATTTTGACTACGGCGCAAAAAAAAGGTATTTTGAAAGAAGAACACGCCCACATAGCACCGCAGCAAATGGTGCAACTCAATAGAGTAGGGGCCATGTTGGGTACATTGCCGTACGTAACCGCCCTGACCGACGTAACGGGCTTCGGTTTGTTGGGACACCTCTGCGAAATGGCCGAAGGCAGCGGATTGAGTGCCGAAATTGCGTTTGAGAAAGTACCTAAAATGCCTTTTATTGAAGATTACTTGGCTCAGAAGTCTTTTCCTGGCGGCACCGTTAGAAATTGGGACAGCTACGGGCATAAAATAGGGGCGTTGTCGGAAATACAAAAATACATCTTGGCCGACCCCCAAACCAGCGGCGGATTATTGATTGCGGTACGCCCCCAAAATCAAGTTGAATTTGAAGAATTGATGCAACAGCAAGGCTTTGATTTACAGGCATTTGGCTCGCTCACGGCCAAGCAAGGAAAAGTTGTAATGGTGCAGTAGCAACGCCAAGCATGGCGTTGCTACGTTTATTGGATTAACGAAACAGTGCCACGCTGCACTGCGTTGTTGTTTTTGGTGTTGGTAGTTTTTGTAACTCATGTTGTAGTAGCTGCCCGTTGGTATTTTTGTCCTATTCAAACCAAAGGTTTTTTCAGATTCCTTGCCCTGCATCTCAAAATGGTTCTGAAAAGCATTTTGTTGCCCTAAGCCATTCAGCACCACGCCCCAAGGACGGTCGGCCGCTGCCGTCAAAGGCAGTTTCGGCTACTTTTTCTAATTGATTGCCATTTGCTTTGAAACTTACTCGCGTATTGCCCAAATGGTCTTGATAAAAAAACTCAAGTCCCCAAGTGCCATTTTGATACGTAGCCCGCCCTTCGGGCATTGAAAGTTGATACGGCTGGCTGTTTTTGTAGATCAAACCATTGCCAAACTCCCAAACTTCACCCGTTGAATAAACTGTTTTTAAAAGTTTTCCGCCCCCATCGTAATAGTAGTTTATCGTTCGTCCGTCGGTGAGTTGAACTTGGATAGGTTGTTGTAAAAACGTGTCGTAATTGATGTTTTGTATTTGCTCGTTGGCATCGTTTTTGAGGCTTCCGTCATCGTAAAAAGTGTAGTTTGCCCCGCCTCTTTGTACAAAATCTACGTCGTGGTTGCCGTTCACTCCGTCGGTAATTTGGCTTAAACGGTTTCCGTTGTACGAATAATTCAAATTATCAATGGCCCCCCAGCCCCCAGAGGGGGTTGTTTTTCCATTACGTTGCAAGTTAGTTATGTTGCCGTTGGCATCATAACTCATATTGGGAATCGAATAATCTTCGCCATTCACGCCCGTGTAAGTGGCCGATTTTAGGCGTGATGAAGCATCATAAGCATAAGTATAACTTCTAACAACAGCCCCCCCCCGCCCCCGATGGGGGAGCTACTGACCAGCTTTGTTTGCCAATATTTCCATTATAAAAACCTACCGTTTCATAGTCCAGTTTGTAACTGAACAGATCACCTTGTGAAGTGTTTGGAGTTGGGTTACCACTTCCATCAAGATTTATTCCTCGCAACGCACCTCTGATATGATACTGGTA
The DNA here is from genome assembly GCA_004293645.1 of Cytophagia bacterium. GTDB lineage: Bacteria > Bacteroidota > Bacteroidia > Cytophagales > Spirosomataceae > REAB01. The sequence continues at coordinate 7,806 of REAB01000056.1, forward strand.
ATCAATGGTTTGCAGGCCGTTGATGCTTGTACCGCCGCCACCTGTCCCGATTTGGGCTAAGTACGTGTTGTTGCCGTTGGCGATTGTTTCAAAACCTGGTTGGAGGCAAATAAATTGCGTGGCAATGTCTTGCGTATTGGGACTGGCGTTGGCTGGGCGCACAATACTGGCAGGTGTGCCGCCCGTTGAGTATGTGCCGTTGGGCATGAGTTTCTTTTGCACCAAACGCCCTACTGCATCATAATTCAGGCGGGCTATTTCCTGGGGCGCGTTGTTAATGCCATGTCTGTTTTTTAGCAAACGCCCTACGTGGTCGTACTCATTTTCAGTAACTTGCGTGGTGGCGTTGCCGTTTTGGTCTTTGTGTATTTGCCTCATTTTGAGCATCTCTCCCGCAAAGTTGTACTCCATGTCGGTACGCTCCGTTTGGCCGTAGAGGTTTTGGCTAAAACTTTGAATGGGGCGGTTCTTGACATCGTAGTAGGTGGCCGAGTACAGCCAGTTTTGGTTTTGGCCTGTAAAGCGATAGAATCGCTATTCCGTTTCCGCCTCCGACTGCAAGTCGGGGCGAGCGGGGTTTGCTTATTAATATTGAGTTGAGATATGCAGTTTTTTGAATTTAGGTATTAGTATCCAAATACCTACAGGTAGAATTAAAAATAAAATAATGTATTGAAATAAATTTTCAAAATTTACTTTTTTATGCTCGCACAGAAGTAGCATTTTTGCCAATGTTACAAATATAAATGCAAAAAAAACGAAATAAGTAGTAGCACTTAATAAGCCCCAAACACCATCTATTTCCAAACCACTACCTTCTTCAAAAAAAATAACTATTCCTCCGTACAATAAAATTAATATGATATTAATTAGAAAAAATACAACTTTCTCTAAGTTATCTGCTTTTGTAAAAGCATCCATATAATCATAACTTAGCATGAAAAAACCGAAATAAAAAACATAACCAATCAAACTCATTATGTCATTAGTTAAGGTATCGGAAATAAAAGCAGATATAGCCCAAGGGATAAATAATCCGAGAAAAAAATGGCCTGATTTAAATTTTAACAACTTTTCCATTATCTGTTATTTTTATTTTTTTCTTTAACGTAACTACTTGAATTTTGGCCTGAGTTATCGGTATTAAATGTATTATTTGTCCACTGAGTTACCATAGACTTTACAAAGCCTCCTATTGCCTCTGAATAACCCTCTATCGCGGTTTTGATAGCTCCGAGATTCGATTTTACACCCAAAGTTATAGTTCCAACTCCATCTAATGTAAAAACTGAGGCCTCCAACTCGACAGTTGATTTACTTGTACCTTTGCTCTTACCTTCGAGAGTCCCTCCTTGATTTTTTTGGCCTTTGCTAATATCGAATGTACCTTCAATTAGTGACATACTCCCCCCTTCTTCCGAACTTACATTCATGTTGAGACCTTTCAGCTCCGCTTTTGCATCTATTCCTCCAAGTTTTGTTTTTGCCGACGCTTTAATTCCGTTTGATTGAAATTCAACCGTTCCACCAGCATTTAATGAAATTTCATTATTAGCTACCCGTGAGTCAAAATCTATTTTTTGACCCAAAGCAGCGGCACTACCTTTAAGCCCCATTGCAGCAACCCCAAATTTAACTCCTAATATTTCTTTTTGTGCTTCTGTACCCTTTTTTAAACCTTGTACTGTTTGTTTATCTGTTATAGCATTAACAAAACTTACGCCTTCCAATCCATCTAAATCAATATTCATAATCGGATTGTTACTGCCATATTGAAAAGTGGTAAGTTCGGGAAACTTGTCTGCCAATGGGTCAACAGATACAAACCTACTGGTCAATAAATCCAGACTTCTAAAACCATAATCTGACCAGTTTAACCCAAATGAATTAAGTTTTTCCTTGCCGTTATATTGAAAATTATTGGGACTATTTAGTTGATAATCAGTGCCTGTATGTGCCAACCCAAACGGATAGTAGGCGTTTTCCTGCACAATCGTGGGAGCGGGATAGACGCTATTGACGGGCGTACCTTCACCCTCAAAAACCAACCGCAAGTTACCCAAATGATCTTTGTAGTCAAACTGATTCTTGAAACCACCGCTACCATTTGGTACTACCCGTCCTTCGGGTTGTATGAGTTGATAAAGTCCCTCATTTTTGTAAATGGCTCCGTCGGTGTAGTCCGTTTGGTCATTGGTTGAGGTACTTTCTCGGAGTTTTTTACCGTTACCGTCGTAATAAAAACGTGTCCAACGCCCATCAGCGTAATTGATTTGCTTGGGTTTATTTAAAAATGAGTCCCAATCAATTTGTGATATACCCCGATTTCCGTCGCTTTTTAAACTACCGTCTGGCCAATAGCTATAGTCTAAATTAGTGCCATTGTCTCTAAAATCTCCTACATCTGTATTTCCATTTATGGCATCGGTGATACCTGTCAAACGGTTGCCCTCGTAAAAGTAACTCATCTGGTCTATTGTTCCAAACTGCGTGGGTATACCGCTATTTAAGCCCGTTGCCCCTGTGCGCGTGAGGCTCAAAATGTTGCCATTTTTATCGTAGCCCGAAACGCTAAACCCAAAATTTTCGCCCGAATAATTCCCTCCCGAATAATTGGCAGAAATTAAGCGACTGGCTTGGTCATAACTGTAAAGATAACTGCGATTTGCGCCTGTGTTACGAACGCTTTTCCAAGTTTCTTTCCGAATATTGCCGTCAAAATACGTCCCGTCATCTTCAAATTCGAGTTTGTTGCCAAAGAAATCGTTTTGGTTGGCACTGAGTTGGCCATGATTGACCGACTTCAAATAACCTCGAATGTGATACTGATAATCAATGGTTTGCAATCCTTGCACCGTTCCTAAACTTGTTCCCTGCCCAATCTGCGCCAAATACGTACCCAAATTATTTGCATCAATAGTCGTATTTGGTTGTAAAATAATGGCTTTGATGGCAATGTCTTGGGTCGGTTGGCCGTTGCCATTTGAGGTAGGATTTGGTGGACGATAAATGTACTCGGGCGTACTGCCATACTGCTGATAGGTGCGCTCGGGCATGATTTTCTTTTGGCTTTGCCGCCCAATGGCATCATAGCTGTAAGTGGCTATTTTTTCCCTTGTTCCTCCGCTAATGGTTTGATAGCAATTTATTTTTCTCCCTACGTGGTCGTACTCATTTTCAGTAACTTGCGTGGTGGCGTTGCCGTTTTGGTCTTTGTGTATTTGCCTCATTTTGAGCACCTCTCCCGCAAAGTTGTACTCCATGTCAGTGCGTTCCGTTTGGCCGTACAGGTTCTGGGCAAAGGTCTGAATGGGGCGGTTCTTGACATCGTAGTACGTGGCCGAGTAGAGCCAGTTTTGGTTTTGACCTTGCCGCACCTTCGCACCCGTGGCCAAGCCCGTGGCACTGTAATGCGATGAATGATAGGCATTTCCGCCGTCAAAACCCATGCCGTTGGGAAGCCAGTTTTGGTAGTTGTCGTAAAAGGTTTGCTGTCGCACATCGCTTTCGTTGTAAGAAATAGGATAGCTCGCGTTGGCGTTGGGGTCGTCGTCGTAGGCCACATTTACGTTGCCAAAAGCGGTTTGCAAATCGGCGCGGCTGCCGTAGTTGGTCAGTTCGCCTTGCAGCGTAGCGCGCCCCCAGCCGTCGTATTTGCCAAAACGCCACAGGCCGTTGGTGCGCTGCAACTCGGTCTGGGTCAGCACCACACGGTCTAAGCGGTCATAGACGCGGTAGGTCCAGCCGCCCCCTGGCACGTGGCTTTCGGCCACCCGCCCCCGCGCGTCGTAGCGGTAGGCAAACACGCCCTCGTTGAAATAAGTGGTGCCTTCGGCAAAGTTGCTGGCGTTCTCAAATGCTTTGGGCTGAATGACGTACTTCAAGCGGTCGAAATCGTCGTAAACGTAGGCCGTGTGCAAGTAGTTGCCGCCCTCGGCTTGCACGCTTTTCTGAATCAGTCGGCCCGCATGGTCTTGGTATTCAATGCTTTGGTTGCCCTGCTCGCTCACGCTCACGTTTTTGAAGAGCGCGTCGCCGCGCCAAGTTCCGCCAATATACACGCCGTTGGCGGTGGTGATGTACTGCCGCACCTCGCCCCAATTGGCCACTTCGTAGCGGCGTTCGGTGGCTTTGTTGGCGTTGCGCCAGGCTTGGCCTACCCCAAACGAGGCTTTGGGGCGGTTGAGCGGTGAGTTGTCGTATTGGGTGGTTTGGGCAAAAGGCGCGGTATCGCCGTCTATGCTACTGGGAAGTGGCGCCTGCGCCCCAAAACCCGCGTAGCCAAACGAGCGATATACTTTGTCGGTGCGGCCCAAATCATCGTAGGTTGTCGCGTTGGTGATAATGTCGTTTTGGGCATCAAAACCCGCCCGATAACCCACACTTTGAGTGGGGCGACCCAAGCCATCAAAATACTGGGTGTTGGTTTGTCGCTCGGCGTAATCGCCGTACAAGTTGCCCATGATCACCCGTGGGGTGTAGGTGCGAACAAAGGTGTTGCCCGCGCCATACTGATACTCGTATTCGGCCAGCAGGTGTTGGTTGGCATCGCGGCTGCGTTTGAGGTGGCCAAAAGCGTCGTACTCAAAACGGGTGCTGAGTTGGTTGGGGGCGGTGATGGCCCGCAAGCCCAAGAGCGGGTAGTCAAAGTCGAACTGCGTAAGGTGGCCGTTGATGTTTTGACTTGTTACGCGGCTATGATGAATACCGTCTTTGAAGGGCGACGAGTAACTGAAAAATCGGGGAATGTCGGCAGGGAGTTGATAGCTGGTTTGGTTGCCCAAAAAATCATAGTCGCCGTATTGCAACCGCAAAGCGTAGCGGTTGTCCATCACCAATTGGCCGTTGGCATTGACATCGCTCACTACAAAGTTGGCCTCATCGAGCGCGGGGGCGGCGGGAACTTCCAACAAAAAAACCGCGTCGGGCATGGTGCGCGTGTTGAAAGGCGGGAGGTAGAAAAGATTGAAGTTGGCTACTCTAAACGTACTGAGTTGGCCGCCAATTACTCGTGCTTGACTTTCGTTGGGATTTTTGCGCAAGTTGATGCTTTCAACGGGCGTATTTATTTGGTTGTTGCCCCGCATCATCTGCAAGGCAATGGCATTGTCGGCTTGAGCATTGGGCAAGTAGTCAAAGTCGGTTACGTACCGAAGGCGGTTGATGCGAAGCTCGCCGTCAGAATTGAAAACCCGCGTTTCTTTGGGCTGAAAATAGAGAGGGGCGTAGTCGGTTTCGGTTTTTTTATAAACGTACTTAGCGGGGTCGTTGTCGTCGTAGTCAAACTCTTCGACGCGGGTTTGCTTGCTGATGCCCAGCGGCAGGCTGTAATATGTGTAAACGTACTGCCCGTTGCCAAGGCGGCAACGGCAGTCGTTGTCGTCAATAACAACGTTGAGGCCGTCAAAGTCCACCAATTTGTGGAGCAGCATACCCACCACGGGGCTTTGGGTGTCTCGCAGGCGCGTGTAGGTATAGACTACCTCCCGTTTTTTCTTGCCGTCGGCCCCCCAAGTGGTTGTGCGGGCGGGCTGGCCCCGGTCCCAGTGGTAGCTTTGCAGGGTTTGCTTGCCCGACAAATCGGGCGTAATGGGAACGGGTGTGTTAGAACCTACATTACAACCCGACAGCCCAAAAGTCTGGTCGGGATACAGCAAGCCATCGCTGCGGTAGCGAAACTCGTGAACGGTTTTGCCGTTGGCATTCAAGGGGTTACCCTCGTACTGCGTTACCACGTCATAAAACACGGGGCTGCCCTCAAATGGCGACAGGTTGCTGTTAAAATCAGACATGAACGTCCGCACTCGTTTGCGGGCGGGGACGTTGTCGGGAGGTTTTTCGTACCAAGCATACTGGGTGTGGCTCAAAAACCGAAACTTGGTGTTGAAGCCCGCCTGCCCGCCGCCGCTTTCGTTTTGCCCGTAGCGGAAACTCGTCAGCAACGGGCTGGCAGCAGGGCTGGCGTAGGTGCTGATGGTTTTGATGCGTAAACCTCCCGCCCATTGGAGTGTTGAGTTCTGGTCTAAATACTGGTTGTTTTCGTAGTCAAAGGTGGTGTAGCCGTCGGTCGGATACGTCAGTTGGTTCAGCGTCCAAGCTGGCGTGGTGGTGGGGTTTACTTCGCGGTTGGCGTTACCGATGGGCTGGCTACCAAAGCCACCGTTTGACAAACTATAAACCACGTTTTGCTGCGCCAGCAGCGTCGTGTTGCCGTCTTGGCCGTTGTAATAGCCCCAAAAATCCCGCGCTTTGGAGCCCACTTCGGGCAGGTTTTGGGTGGTGTTGTAGCCCATGGCGTAGCGGCCTATTTGTCCGCCGTTGCTATCCAAAAGCCGCACCTGCGCCAACCGAAGCCGCGCGGTGTTGCCGCTGCCGAAATAATCTTGCACCAAATCGAACTGTTTCACCAGGCCGTAATCGTCAGTGGCGGGTTGGTAGGCCCACAGTTGCACCAAGTTCAAGGCGCGGGTGTTGGGCAAATCCAAGCGGTCGGTGCTTTGGTACGAAAAAGTAACCTTGCCGTTGGGGAAATAAATGACGCTCAGCCGCTGGGCATCAAAACTTACCGAGGAGGGGTGGGGGTTGAGGTTGCCCACGTCCAACGACGACACACCTTCGTCGGTCAGACTTTGGCTGTAAGTGGCTTCGTAGGGATGGCTGTAAGCGGGCATTTGCTCGTATTCCAATCTGATGACTTCGGTGGGTTGGCTGCCCGTGATGCTGGTCAACAAGAAACCGTTGGCCAGCGAAGCACTGCCGCTGGCCGTGGACGTTTCGCGGGCGGTAAAGCCATGCACCGTGCCGTCGGGCTGGGTAATGGCAAAAGATTGAATCGCGCCCGTGGGTGCGTTGCGTTGGTAGCTCACGCGGATGGGTTCATCGGGCAATATTATAGCGGGTTGAGGCTGGCCGTTTAGCTCGGGGCGCAACATAAAACGCCCGCTACCGCCTGGGGTTTGGTAGTTGAACACATCGGCGCCGCTGTCGTAGGCCCCTGCCTGGATTGCTAACTCGGCGGTCAGGTTACAAAACAACGGCTGGTTGGGGTAGTTGCGCGGGCCAGTGGTGAGGTATTCGAGTTCATCGTCGCGCCCCACGGTGCTGCGCGAGATGCGCCCGCCTGCTTCCAGCGCCCAGCCCAAGCCCACGCTGCTGGCCACGTCGCCCACTTTAATGCCCGAAGCGTGGTATTTGAGGGCAATCGGCAGGCGGAGCGAACCGACGCTGATGTCATAAAGTGGTATTTCGATGCTGGGCAGGCCACTCGACAATTGAACGGGGTGGCTACCAAAACGCCCCAGGGCGGCGGCTTCGGGATTTTTGGGCTGCGGGCGGGGCAAAAAGTTATTTATTTGGTTTTGCAGTCCCTTAATCTGAGCGGTGTCTTTGGGCAGCACACCTGGCTTGGCTACTTGGCCAAAAATAGGGATGCTTACCAACAGCAAAAACAAGGTGTGTTTCAGGGTAAAAGCGCGTGCCATCAGCGTTTAGGTCTATTGGGTAGTTCGCATTTATTGTCAAGTACAATTATATGATTTTTTACTAAAACCACTTAATTCTTACCGCCAAATTACCTTGTATTGCAAATCAATAATAATAGCCGTCGCAGCGGCCAACCGCCTATTTCTGCTCAACTACTTAGCATGATTGTAGCCCAACGCAAAATTATTGGCCACTTTTCTGCTGACCTTTCTGGATAAAATTACCGCTGTTTGAGCCAGTCGCCGACGAGTTGCAGCGCATCTATCGAAAACGTTTCTTCCAATAATCCATATTCGGTTGCGGTGCATTTCTGGCATTTTTGGAACAGGTGATTAAGTCCAGGTAGTGATACAGTTTTAAAATTTTTGTTGCCAGCGGCGGTTAAGCCTTTTTCAAATCCTGCCAAATTTTGAACGGCAGCTACCTGCACATCTGCGCTGCCGTTGAGTGCCAATACGGGTATTTTTATTTGGGCCAAAGTAGGTGCGGGGTCGTAAGCCAAAAAGTACCGAAACCATTTGTTATTGACCGAAAGAGCCGTTTTTTCTAATTGCTTTTTGCCAAAATCGCCCGCAAAACCCATTTGCCCCAAACGCCCAGCGGGTTGTTTTTGCGCCCAAGTTAGCACCACTTTTTTGAGGCTGTCGCCAATGTCGTCGTTGGGTGTGAGCGAGGCCGACTTGCTGTAAATCAGCGCGTTGAGTTCTTTATAATGTCCCCGCACCTCGGCACTCATACCCGATTGTTTCAGCACGTCGTCGTTTTGTTGGAGTAGCAGCTCGGTGCCGTTTACGCCCAGCCCCGCCAACGACACAATAAAAGCCACGTCTTTCGACTGCACGGCCACCAACGGCGCTATCAAGCCGCCTTCGCTGTGGCCAATTAGCCCCATTTTTTTCTTGTTTATTTCGGGGCGGGTTTTCAAATATGCCAAAGCCGCCAGCACGTCTTGGGCGTAGTCGGCAGAAGTGCCAATGTCGCCCGTGGTTTCGCCCACGCCTCGGTCGTCGGTGCGCAATACGGCTATGCCTTGGCGGGCGAGGTAGTCGGCTATGACCCAAAAAGGTTTGTGGCCAAAAATGGTTTCGTCGCGGTCTTCTTGTCCCGAACCCGAAATGAGTACCGCCGTCGTAAATGGGCCTTTGCCTTTTGGTAAAGTGAGCGTACCACCAAAACGAATGGAGCGGTCGGCGTTGTAAAATTGCACGTTTTGGGCGCGGTACACAAACGGTCCAACGGGTTGCTGCGGACGTTTCATAAAAGAAAATTCGGCTACTTTTGAAAGTTTGACGGGGGCAGGAAAACCATTTTGTTTCCATTGGCCATCAAACATTTCCGCGCTTATTTTTCCGCTCAACAATACTCCAAATGCTTTTAATTCGGCCACCAAGCTGTCGTTTCTGAATACAGGGTTTTTGACAGCATAAGGAAACAATCCTTGTTCGGGAATGTAGAGCAAGGCCGTTTTTTGAACGGTATCTATTTGTAAACCAAACTTAAAGGCGGCCAACTTTCCTTCGTAAAACGTTTGAGAATAAAGGGTAATGCTACCCAACAAAAAGGCTAAAAAAATCGCCGTTTTTTTCATTTTAGTAAGGAGAAGGGCTTGTGCAGGTCCAGCCGCCATCTACCACCAGCGACTGCCCCGTGATGTGCCGCGCGGCGGGTGAAACCAAAAACAAGGCGGCATTGGCAATGTCTTCCACCGAGGCGGGGCGGCCAACGGGCGTAATCCGCGACCACGTTTGCACGTATTCGGGGTCTTCTAAGGTGCGCTCGGTGAGGGTAGCACCAGGAACAACGGCGTTGATGGTGATTTGGTGCGGCGAGAGTTCTATCACCAAACTTTTGGCCAACATTTCGAGTGCAGCTTTGGTCATGCCGTACGCGCTCAAAAACTGGTGGGCTTGGTGGCCCGTTACCGACGACATCAACAAAATACGCCCCCCCGTGCCTTGCTGGCGCATTTGACGGGCGGCGGCTTGGGTCAAAAAGAAACTGCCGCGCAGGTTTACGTTGAGTACTCGCTCGAAAGATTCGGGCGGGTAGTCGAAAAAATCGCCGAAGAGCGTAATGCCCGCGTTGGCTATCACCATGTCTAAACGCCCAAAATGCGCCACGGCTTGGGTTACCATTTGGCGGTTGAAGTCCACGTTGGCGGTGTCGCCCACGCAAATTTTACAAATGCCGCCCGCCTGCACAATGTCCGCCGCTGCTGCCACGGCCAGCACGGGGTCAAGGTCGTTGAGCAATACCGCCGCGCCACGCATGGCCAATTGCCGCGCTATTTGGAGGCCGATGCCCTGCCCTGCCCCCGTTACAATGGCTACTTGTGCTTCAAAGTCTTTGTTCATAAAAAAGTCCACGGTTGATAGACGATAGTCCACAGTTTGAGTAACTAAGTAGGTGAACATATTTAATCGGCATTTCTGATTTATGTAAAATGCTGATAATGAGTATTTTGAATTACTGTGGACAGTCGACTATTGACTGTGGACTACTTAACGCAAAATCAATGACCTACACTGGTGTCGTCGCCACGAGGGTCTGAGCCACCTTCGAGCGTACCGTCTGGTTGCACCAAAATACAGTCCATGCGGCCAATTGTATTTTTTTGTACTTCCAAAATATAACCGCGACTTTGGAGTTTTTTGATGGTGTTTTCGGAAAAACCGTTGGTTTCAAAAACCGTTTTGTCGGGCAACCATTGGTGGTGAAATTTGAGCGCGTTGACGGCCTGTTGCAAGCTCATACCGTGCTCAAGTACGTTCAAAACCGTCTGAAACACCGACGTAATGATGGTAGAACCGCCAGGCGTGCCTACTACGCTGTGGAGTTTGCCGTTTTGCTCAATAATGGTGGGTGTCATCGAAGACAACATTCTTTTGCCTGGGGCTATGGCGTTGGCTTTGTTGCCAATGAGTCCAAACATATTTGGTACGCCTGGTTTGATGCTAAAATCGTCCATTTCGTTGTTCATCAAAAAGCCCGCGCCCGCCACCACTACTTTGCTGCCGTAGCCGCCGTTGAGTGTCGTTGTTACCGACGAGGCGTTGCCTTCTTTGTCCACAATCGAAAAGTGCGTGGTTTCGGTGCTTTCGTAGCCCGCAATGGTGCCGCCTTGCAGGGCTTTGCTGTCGGTGGCTTTGGCAAAATCAAAACTGCGCCAGCGTTCTTTGAGGTAGTTGGGGTCGGTGAGTTCTTGCACGGGTACTTTTACAAAATCGGGGTCGCCCAAAAACTTGGCACGGTCGGCATAGACCCGCCGCTCGGCTTCAATCATCACCTGCACGGTCGAGTCGGTGTTCCAACCCCAGCGTTTGAGCGGATAAGGCTCCACCAATTTCATGAGTTGCAACAGCGCCACGCCCCCGCTCGAAACGGGCGGCATCGTAATAATCTTGAAATTTTTGTAGGTCCCCACCAGCGGTTCTCGCCACGTGGAGTGGTATTGGCGCAGGTCTTTTTTAGAAATAAGCCCTTTACCCCGTTGCATTTCGGCTACCAGCAGTTTGGCTGTTTGGCCTTTATAAAACCCTTTACGCCCTTTCTTTTGAATGAGCCGTAAAATATTGGCCAAGTCAGTTTGCACAAATACATCGCCCGCTTTCCAATCTTGGCCGTCGGGTTTTGCAAAATACGGGGTATTTGGATTTACTTTCTGCACGGTTGGTTTCACCATGTTGAGGCCACGGGCTTCTTTTTCGGTTAAAATATGCCCTTTTTCGGCCAAATCAACGGCGGGTTGCAGCAGTGTTTCCCAGGGCAATTTGCCAAATTTTTTGTGGGCTTCTGCCATGCCATCTACCGAGCCAGGCACGCCGCTGGCCAAATGCCCCGTCATGCTCAAACCCGCAACAACATTGCCCTGCGCGTCGAGATACATGTCTTTGTTGCCTTTGAGTGGGGCCTTTTCGCGGAAATCAAGCGTGTAGTTTTGGCCTTGCGCCGTGCGATACACAAAAAAACCGCCGCCGCCAATGTTGCCCGCCGAAGGATGCACCACCGCCAGCGCAAACTGCACGGCCACGGTGGCATCGGTGGCGTTGCCGCCTGCTTTGAGTATTTCAACGCCTACCCGCGAGGCTTCGGGGTGCGCCGAAGCCACCATGCCATTGGAGGCAAACACGCCTTTTTTGTCGGAGAAAAATGGTTTTTGGTTGGGGTCGTCGGTCAAAAATTGGTAAAAGCCTTTGGTTTCATTGACCTGCTGGGCGGTAGCGGTAGAAATGTAAAATGCAAAATGTAAAATGGAGAATGTGAGTAAGATTTTTTGCATGAGGGGTGGTGTTTATATTTGTTAATGCAACATACGATTTTTTTGGAAATAATGCGTTTTTACAACTCACTGAGCAGTTGTATTGCTACGTTCTCAGCTTCGGCTAAAGTTTCGGGTTTGCCCACGTCGCACCAGCGGTCTTGGTTGTGTAAATAGCCGCTAATAGTTTGGTTTTGAGCTAATTGCAAATACCAATCTATCATCGAAAAGTAATCTTCGGCGGGGGTGTTGTCAAAAATTTGGGGATTAATGACGTGAAAACAGCTAAACGAATACATTTGCAATTGGCCCGTTCTGACTACTTTGACGGTTTTAGTTTTGGCGTTCATCCAGCCACCCAGTTGCATATTGGCATCGTGTAGCATGTAGCGGCTGGTGTCGCGTTGCTGAATGGCGTAAGTAGCCAACGCCCCCGACTGGCCATGCGCGTGGTAGAGTTTTTGGAGGTCAATGTTACTCAAAATATCGGCGTTGCACACGAAAAAGGGCTGGTCGTCGTCAAAAAACCAGGCGGCTTTTTTGAGGCCGCCGCCCGTTTCGAGTGGCCGTTCAGCTTCGTGCGAGATTTCTATTCTGATGCCAAAATTGTTTTTTTCTTGCAAAAATGCGGCCATTTTTTCGGCAAAATGATGGGTATTGATGATGATTTCGCGCACGCCAAAATGAATGAGCCGCCTGATGTTAATTTCTAACAGCGACACCCCGCCTACTTCCACGAGGGCTTTGGGGCGGTCGTTGGTGAGCGGGCGCAGGCGCGTGCCAAGACCCGCCGCGAAAATCATTGCTTTCATGGTTTTCAATCTAAGGTTGTATTGTGCCTGTTTCGGTTAGTCTTTTGATGGTTTCGATTTGGGTTTGTACAAAATGGGCGCGTTCGGCTTTTTTGTGGAGCAACGAATTGACGGGGTAAAACGAATGATTGGCGTAGCTGGGGGCGTAAAGTTCAAAGCGTTGCCGCGCCAGAAAATTGCTCATGGCCGGTCGCTGACGGTGCGCCCGAAGCGCGGCCAAGTCTATGGTAGCGTTGGCTACCATGCTTTCGCCGTAGCCCGCTTCGGCCAGTACGAGTCCTTCATAATTCACTATTTTGGAAGCCCCGTCGGTACTGGCAAACGGAATCGGAATGCCCGCCATGCCCGCCGAATTGGCCGACACCACGTAGGCCATGCTCTCAATGGCCCGCGCCAATTTAGCTACATTCTTCTGCGTCAGCAGGTTAGAGGCTACTTCGCTCGACGAGTGGCACAGCACCTCAGCTCCGCGCATGGCCAAGCAGCGGGCTATTTCGGGATACAATATTTCTTCGGAAGCAATGCAGGCTAAGTTGCCAATTTCGGTTTTGGCCACTGGAAACAACGCCTCGTAGCCGTAAACTTCCAAATAGCGGTCCATGACATCGTGGGGGGTGGGGGCAAACATAGAGTTGAGCCGCCGATAGCGCACCACTACTTCGCCGCTGGGGGCCATCACAAAACTGGTTTGAAAATAAATATCTGGGAAATGCGGGTCGTTTTCATAGACATTGCCCGACAGGTAAATCTGCAATTTTTGGCAAATTTGGGCCATGCGCTCATATTCTGAGCCGTTGATGTCAATGCTGGCTTTGGCTTTCCAGGCTTCGATGCTTTCGCCCATGGGAAAACCCGTCAAAAAATATTCGGGCAGTACAATGAGCTTGGTATCTTTGCCCAAAAACGCCATCGAGGCCGCTATTTGGCTTTCCAAACGCGCCAATGTTTGGTTCATAATCACCTGCGCTTCGGCGCGGTTTTGGCACGCATTAACGGTTTGGCAGGTAACTTGCAGGGCTAAGGCTTTGTATCTCATGGTTTTAGTATCCCCACGCTAAAGCATGGGGTTTGGGGATATTGGGTGTGTAGCCCCACGCGCAGGGCTGACCCCACGGGCGGGGCTGCCCCCACGCTGAAGCATGGGGTTTGGGGATATTGGGTGTGTAGCCCCACGCGCAGGGCTGACCCCACGGGCGGGGCTGCCCCCACGCTAAAGCATGGGGTTTGGGGATATTGGGCGATATACCCCACGGGCGGGGCTGTCCCCACGCTGAAGCATGGGGTTTGGGGATATTGGGCGATATACCCCACGCTGAAGCATGGGGTTTGGGGATATTGGGTGTCATCGTATCTTCTTGTATTGCAGGGGCGTGTCGTAGGGCGTGAGGCTTTTGCCGTCTTTTTCGGTGAGTTCCATCACTTCCAAAAAGCCTTTGCCAATGGTTTCTTCGAGCGTAAAGCGCATTCCGTTGCCCAGCTCGATGGGGTTTTTGAGGTAAAACCCGCGTTTGGTGCGCTGGTAGGTAGCAGGTTTGAAAGTAGGCGAATCTTTCAAATCGTTGAAATCGAGCGTCCAGTCGGGGTTGCTATTTCTGAAAGTGGCTTTGTTGATGGCGGCAGGAATGGCCACCGAGTGCAAAATAACCTCGCCTTTGGGACTTTTCTCAAACCTAAAAATGTACGGCTTGGTCAAGGTGTCTTTGTCGGGATATTTGTAGTAACTTTCTTCCAACACAAACACGCCGTTGTAGTCGGTTGGCACATTTTTGACGCGGTTTTGGATGATGCGCGTAACGTGCTTGGCGTAAGGGTGAATCTGCTTGCCCATTTTTAGCTCAGTTTCCACTTGGGCGCGGTTGTCGAAATCGCCCGTGAGGTAAGATAAATACAAGTCAAAATCGCTTTTTTTAGCAAAAGAAAAAGCAACCAATCCAAGCATTACAATCAATATTCTGGACATAAAAGTTGAATTTGTAGTTTGATATTTGTGGTTTGATAAGTACTTACTCGTAATTATTTGCAATTACAGTAATTCGTTGTAATTATCTGTTTATCAGTTTATTACTACCAAATTACCCTTTATTGCAAATCAAAAATAATATAATCGCAGCGGCGAACCGCCTATTTCTGCCCAACTACTTATTTGTTATTTGATATTTGAACCTTCGGTTTTTTGATAAAAAATGCTGCCACGCAAGCTGCCACGCATAGCCCCAGCATGAGCGTAAAAGCGGGGTCGTAGCTGCCAGCACTCTTGCGGATTTGCCCCAGCGTAATAATGCCAAAAGCCCCCGCCAGGGTATCTATCATAATGACAACGCCCAAAATACTGCCATAGTGCGGCCCCTGGTAATACTCGGCTACCAATACTTGAATCATGGTAAAAACGCCGCTGTAACCCAGCCCATAAAGCACCGCAAAAGGCACAATCAAATCGTGGTTTTGAAGGCTCAATTTTAGGATAACTACGCCCAGCGTAAAATTGAAAATCGAAATCAACAAGATGCGTTTTTTGTCGAAGCGGTCGCCCAGATACCCGAAAGCAATTTTGCCCAACACCGCAAAAGTAAGATAGACCGCGCTTATTTTGCCCGTTTCAAAGGCATCTAAACCCATATCTTTGAAGTAAAAACCTTGATTGGTCAAGAAACCCGTGAAGGCAAACCACAAGCCTGCCGTGATGATGAGTAACAAATAAAACTGAAACGAACGAAGGGCTTCTGGCAGCGTAACGCCACTTTTTGGATTATTTGAGGCCAAAATATCAGTCTGGGGCAGCAGACCGTCGGGATAAGTGCCGAGGTCGGAGGGGCGATTTTTGAGCAAAAATTGGGGAACAACAATAAACAACACACCCACCACCACGCTCATCAGCGTCATGGCCGTGCGCCAGCCTTCGTTTTTGATTAAATAGCCCGCCACGGGCGCAAAAATAGCCCCGCCAAAACTCGACGAATTGAGAAAGAGGCCAATGGCCAGGCCGAGTTTTTTGCTAAACCACTGCCGCAATATGTACATACTGGTTACGATGCCGCCAAAAGCCAACGCCACCGAATAACCCACGTAATAGGCATTGAGGCCCGAAAGGGTAGTAATATACGGAAAGCTCAAAAACGAGGCCGCAATGCCAATACCCCCAAAAAGCATGAGCCGTTTGGCCGAAAAACGGTCTAAGGCGTAGCCCACGAGTGGGGCTAAAATGGCAATAATGACGAACATCAAAAAGGGGGCTTTCTGCACGTCGGCCACGTTCCAGTTGTATTCTTTGGCCGCCGCAGGCAAAAAAAGTGGTGATATGGTGTTGATACCAAAGCCATTGGACCCCGCGTAAATAAAGCAAAGGCCAAGCAGCACCCACCAGCCGTAAAAAGGTTTTTTCATAATAAACGTAAGATTGTGGCCATTGGCCAGCGCGTGAAAGGTTTAGATTGAATTGATGTGAAGCCCAAAAATAAAAGTGCGCAACACGGCTACAAATATAGTAATTAAGCAAGTGGCTTGCATCACAACAGCTCTTGCGCGGGGTCCCAGAAAAACTGTTTGAAGGGCGTAACGCGGTCGTTGATGACGGTGATGCCTTCTTTTTCTAATAGTTCTTGCATGGCCGTTGGGCTCCCAAAAAAGTGTTTGCCCGTAAGCAAGCCGCTGTGATTAATAACGCGGTGGGCGGGTACGTCGGGGTGGCTGTGGCAGGCGTTCATAGCCCAGCCCACCATCCGTGCGCTGCGCTTCGACCCCAAAAAACTACCAATTGCCCCGTAAGAAGTAACGCGGCCAGCGGGGATTTGGCGCACCACGTCATACACATCGTCAAAAAACAGCTTGGTTTTTGGCTTATATTCCATCGGGTTGCTCAATTTTCTGCACCAATGTTTCGTACCACGCCTCGCCGTATTTGGTAATGAGCGGGTTTTTTAAGAATTTATAAATTGGTACGCCCAGTTCGCGGCCATTATCACAGGCGGGGGCGCAAATGTGCCAGCGGTCGTAATTGAGTGCTTCGTAGTGGTCATATTTATTGATGCGAATGGGGTACAAAGAGCAAGAAATGGGCTTGCGAAAGCTGATTTTTTTGTCCAAATAAGCCTGTTCGATGCCACATTTCAAGATGCCCTTTTGGTCGTAGATGGCGTAGGCGCACTCGCGGCCTTTTACGGTGGGGGTTACGTAGTCGCCGTCGGGGTCAATGGTGTAGGGGCCATCTTGGGCTATAGCTTTGCGGCCTTCTTTCGACAGATACGGCTCTACTTGGGGGTAAATTTCGTCCAAAACGGCCAGTTCGTCTATTTCCAGCGGCGCGCCCAAGTCGCCTTCTACGCAGCACGCGCCCTTGCATTTGGTGAGTTCGCACACAAAATAATGGTCGGCTATGTCGTCGCTGATGATGGTGTTGTCAATAACTATCATGGCTTTTTAACTTTGAGTTTTTGGCCAGCCTGTACACCTGTTTCGGTCAAGTTGTTCCATTCTTTGATTTGGTCCACCTTCACGCCGTATTTTTGGGCTACCCTAAACATGGTTTCGCCCAGTTCGACGGTGTGCGTGATGTATTCGTCGGCTTGGGGCTGGGGCTGCTGCGATACGGTTTCGCCCACGGTTTTGATGAGCAATTTTTGGTCAATCTTCAAGTTGGCATCATCGGCCAAGTTGTTCCAATATTTAATGTCCTTGATGCTCACATCGTACATTTTTGAAACGCTAAAAAAAGTTTGTCCTTGCGCCACGGTATGATAAAAACTCCCCTGTGCGGGCTTGCTGGTGGGTTCAGGTTTTTTGGCAGCGGGCGCAGGTTCGGCTTCTTTGGGCTTTGGTGTTGGGGCTGTTTCTGCGGGTTTGGTGGCCGTTTCTTTGGGTTTTTGTGCAGGTTCTTTTTTCTTGGGTGCGGGCGCATCGTCGCCGCTCACTACCACTATTTTGTTGTCGTCGCCTGGGTTGAACGAGGGGGCGCGGCGGTTGGGTTTGGTGGCGGTTTCGGCGGGTTTGGTGGCGGTTTTTGGAGCGGTAAATTCTACGCCTTCTTCGGGTTGAGTCGGAGCGGGTGTATCGGCCATTTTGGGCGCATAAACCTTGCGTTCGGCGGGTTTTGCGGGTGTTTTGGCGGTAGTAGTGGGTGCGGGGGCTTCGTCAAAACGCTCTTGCAAAGCGGGCTGGGGCTGCGACTTGCTGCTTGGCCCAGGAAAAAGTTCTTCGGTTTGGTTTACTATTTCGATGGGCGTTTTGCGGGGTCTTCTTTCGATAAGCCATAGTACACGCCCCGTTTGGAGGCGTTGCACGCGGTTGTCAATGCGGTTGAAGCGGAGCAGTTTTTTGATGCGAACGCCGTAAATCTGCGATACTTTCCAGAGCGACTCGCCCTCGCGCACGGTGTGGTAGGGTACGGCGGCTTTCTTGTGCTTTTTTTCCAAATAATACACTTCGGCGGGCGTTATGGGGTCTTCCTCCGACATTTCGTTGTAGCGCAAAAAACTCCCAAAACTCACTTTGGCTTTGCGAGCTATCGAGGCCGCGTCGTCGCCATTGATGGCCATAATACCAGGCAGTCCGTTTATTTCGTACAAAATCATGCCGTCGCGGCTGGCTCTTTCGGCGCGTTTCAAAACGGGGAAGCCAATGTCAGTTTGGGCAAAAGCATCGCGTTTATTGGGTGGTTTGACCGCCGTAATCTTGGCCCGCACGTCGCCAATTTGATCGCCATTTACTGGAACGGTCAAAATGTATTCTTTGTCGGCAGGAATGTCGTTGCTGGTTAGCCAGCGGTTGTAGTTTTTGAGTGCTATTACGTCCACGTTCAGCTCGTAGGCAATGCCTTCCATGGTGCGCCCGCCGCCGCGCGGGTATTCGAGCAGCAACGTTGCATTGGCGGGTTGGTAGCGTTCAATGGCCGATTCGATGGCTATTTTGTGGGCAAAAAACCGCAAAATATAGCGGTCAGATTTTCCAGTTAGTTTAATTTCGCGGGCATAGGCCCAGTCGGTAGGAATACTTTTGCTAATGCCGCCCGCCCCCAAATAGTAGGAATAAAGCGACGCTACCCAATTGTTGAATTGTAAATTACTCTTTTTTAGATACTTAGCTGCTGCTCGGCTCGATGCCGAAATATTTTTGCGCTCGTCTATTTGTTCGTCCACGCGCAGGCCGTAGTCGGTGGCGGTTTCTTTTTTAAATTGCCAAAACCCAACGGCATTGGAGGCAGAAACAACATCAGGTTGCAGCGAACTTTCTTGGACGG
Organism: Cytophagia bacterium; assembly: GCA_004293645.1. Taxonomy (GTDB): domain Bacteria; phylum Bacteroidota; class Bacteroidia; order Cytophagales; family Spirosomataceae; genus REAB01. Next base: position 26,587 of record REAB01000056.1, read on the forward strand.
CCAAAAACTTAAAGTCGGTGGGTACTTCTTCGTCAATCAAAACCCCTTCAACAATTGGAAAATACATCAGGCAGCGGTCGAGTTTGGCCTCCCAATATTTTTTATTGGCCATGAGCGCTTTTACGTCGGTCTGAATAATGGCCCGTGCTTCTTCGTCGAGCTGCACGCTCATGCCCGCAAAACCAATGCTACGTGGTACTTGCTGAGCATTACAAATAGCAAATAACAAATAACAAATAACAAAGCCGCAGGTGGCTTTTGTAAAAAATGTTGATGTTGGCATGGTCTGCTTCATGTTTGTTGAAATTGTTTTTGGTGTTGAGTTAATTTTTAATAGCTATCATTAGACCATCGCGTACGGGCAGCAACAAATGCAGCACGCGCGGGTCTTGGTGAATCTTTTGGTTGAAATTTAACAATGCTTGGGTATCTTTATCGGGCTGCTTGTTGGTGTCGGTTACTTTACCATACCAAAGTACATTGTCGGCAATGATTACCCCTCCTGGGCGCACTTTGTCGAACACCAAGTCATAATAAAGGCTGTAATTGAGCTTATCTGCGTCAATAAATACCACATCGAACGTTTCGGAGAGCGCAGGAATGAGGTTGGCGGCGTTGCCAATGCGGTAGTCAATCTGGCTGGCATGAGGCGATTGCGCCAAAAAAGACCGCGTAAAAGATTCCATCTCTTCGTTTACATCAATTGTAATGAGCAGGCCGTCTGTGGCGAGTCCTTCGGCCAAGCAGATGGCCGAGTAGCCAGCGTAAGTGCCAATTTCTAACACCCGCTGGGGGCGTATCATCTTAGATAAAGCCGCCAGCAGCCGTCCTTGCCAATGCCCCGATAGCATCTGCGGGTGGAGCAATTTGGCGTGGGTTTCGCGTCTGAGCTTTTGTAGTAGTTCAGGTTCGGCGGCAGTGTGCGCGGTGGCGTAAGACTCAATAAGTTCGGGTAAGAAATTCAATAATTTACGGGTTTGCTACACAAAAGTAGGTTTTTTTGACAAAAAATCTACTTTTGTGGCAAATGTATCTCGGCCATCATACAGCGCGCCGAGCCGCCGCCATTGCCTTCTATCATTGACAAATCAAAGTGCATCAGAGTCGCGTAGTCGTCGAGTTCGTCGCGTTGCTTGGCTGTCAGCGACTCAAAGGCTCGGGTGGACATCACCAGTGTTTTTTCGCCGCGCATGTTGTTCACTAACAGCATATTGCCCGCAAAATTCGCCATTTGGTCTTGGCTTATTTCAATAATTTGCTTGCCCGTTTCAACGAGCTTATTGCGTACCAAAAGCCGTTGGTCGGGGTCGTTGATGGCGGCTAAACAAACGGTTGCAAAATTGTCGCCCACGCACATCACTACGTTGGTATGATACACAGCTTTATTGTTGGCATCGACGGCCTTAAAGGATACAATCTCGTAGCCCATTGCCTCCGAAAAAGCCGTTAGTACCGCTGCATTGGTGCGCGGCGACAAACAGGCATAGGCTATTTTGTAGCGGCGGTCGAGTACCATACTCCCCGTGCCTTCCAAAAACTTTCCGTCGTTTTCAAAATGGGTTAAATCAATAATTTCTTCTACTTGATACTGCGTTTTTAGTTGGTCAACAATGTCCATTCTGCGTTCCAAACGCCGATTTTCGGCCTGCATGGGGTACAGCACCACTTTGCCCGACTGGTGAAACGAAATCCAGTTGTTGGGAAAAACTGAATCGGGCGTGTAGGGCAGAGGCGTATCTGCTACCACTGTAAGGTTTATGCCTGCTGCTTGCAATTGAGCTACCATGTTCTCAAACTCTTTGAGGGCATCTTCTTGGGCTACGTCTTTGGTTTGGGCTGCCAACTTTACATCTTGAAAAGCGTTGCTGTCGGCAGTTTGGGGATTGAAGCCAAAATTGACGGGGCGCACCATCAAAATGTGCGACGTGGACTGGGGTTGGGTTTTGTAAGTCATGGTTTTATTTAAATTCGTTAATCATCCATTTGAAAATGCCCAAGATTTGAGACAATTCGGTTAAGAAATAACGGCGGCCCAAAAATAGAATCCGATTGTCTTCTTCCAATTGTAAAAACTGCCATTCACTGGCCGTAGTTACGCAGCCAAAAACCTTTTTTTGGGTTAATTTATATTTCAAATTATAAGTTCGTGCTGCTAACATTTCGGCAATGCACTGCGCTACTCCTGCCTCAATATCTTGCTTTTTGGCCTCTACTACCGCAATAATAGCCGAAGTCATCACAACGGGACGCGGCTGGCGGGCTATTACAAAATCGCAGATACCCGTAAATTCATCGGTGGTAAGTGTAACACCCGAATACAAGCCCACTCCGTTGAGATTGCGAACGGCCAAAAGAATAGGAGCAATAACCGACTCAGAAAGGTATTTTTCGGTAGTGGTAGAAGGATATTTCTGAAATTCTTCTAAGACAACCTGCAACCAATTTGGTATTTCTGCCAAAGCTGGAAGTGCAGTCCAATTGGTGGTTTCGAGTGTGATATTAAATCGCTCTCTCAACTGTTCTTGCGTTACTTGGCCATACACAAGTTTTTTCATCTTAATTTTTCAGTTAAAAATTATCCCGCCAGAGTGGTAAACTCATGCAATGAGAACCACCCCGCGCCCGCGAAAGTTCTGCCGAGGGCAGCATAATAAAAGTATCGGTAATGGTAGCAGGGTCTGACTGCCCGCTTTCAAATTCTTCCAACAAATCGGCGGCTTTTACCGCCCTAAAACCCATATTCTGAAACGCTTCGAGGGTTTTGTCGTTGCGGTCGTAGCCTATTACTACGCCATTTTTTATGGCCAAAAGATTACAAGAATCAGTCCACTGCTCGCGGGCCCCAAACGGAAACTCGTCGTTGCCCGAATACACAAACTGCACAGGTTCGGTGCAGCCCAAATCGTTTTTGCTAATGTCGGTCAGCAAGTCTTCGAGGTTTTCAATTTCGGTGGGTTTGTGTTCCCAGCCTTTGTTAAACTGCCTAATTTCCAGTTGGTCGGGGTTTTCTTTGGGGGCAAAAAAGTGGAGCAAATCGCGTTTTTTGGCTTCGTCGCCTTGGCGGGCAATGCTCCGCAACAATACCCACATATTTTTTTTAACTTGCGTAAAAACCGTGTCAATGTGCATATAGTCGCGCTTTTTAGGAATTTTTACCACCGTTACCGTATCCACCACGCTGCGCTCGAAGAGCAATTTCATGGTTTGCTGAATGGCGTAGAGGGTGGTGCGCTCCGAGCAACCAATGAGCAAATGGCGCGGGGCTACCATCATTACGTCGCCGCCTTCGAGGGTTGAGCGCACGTAATCGCTTTGCTGTTCGCCGTCTGAGAGCAAAAAATGATGCTCATTGTCGGGGATTTCGAGGATATTTTGGCGGTATTTTTCAAAAATAGGGTGGTAAAAAAAGATGTACTGCGCCAACAACGACTCGCGGGTGCGGGCCGACTTGGCTGGCTTGTTGAGCAAAATGTGGTCGTTGATGACAATGCCAATATCGCGCGTAAAAATGAAGTTGGGCAAAGGCGCAAAAAGCATCTGTTTGTTGGGCAACGACCCCGAAATCAATACTTTGGATAACTCCACCGAATGGTGGTTTTTGAGTTGCTCTTGCGTTCTGAACGAGCACCGCTCAACGGCACAAATAGAGGCCACCAACTTGGTGCGAACTTGTTCATTTTCAAGTACTTCGGCCAATAATTTCTGAATATCAATTACCTTGTCAGAATTGAAATACTGCGGGCTGTCGGGCTTAAAAAACTGGCGACTGTGGTCGGCGTTTATTTGGGCGAGTTTGCCTTTTATTTTATCAGGATCTAAAAAATAGAGCAAAATTTTGACGTAATAATCGTACTCATCGCGGCGCATGGTGTCGAGGTGCACAATGTCTTCAAAGAGCCAATCTTGCGCCTTAGACGGAATAACCTTGCCCACGCCGCTGTCGGGACTGTGAATAAGCAAGCGGCGCAAAGTACCCACTTCTGACGATACATGAATCTGGTTGTTGGATTGCATAAAAGTGAATTTTGGTAAAAACACAAAAGTTTCAAACATCAAGGCTTGATTTGACATTTGAAACTCATGTAAAACTAACGTAGGACTTAGCGGGCTCGAACCGCTGACCTCCGCCCTGTCAAGGCGGCGCTCTGAACCAACTGAGCTAAAATCCTGGCAGTGATGTTGGCAAAAGTAGCGATTTTAACGTACAAAAACAAAGCATTTTTAATCTATCAATTTCTGATTTTCTAAATGCCGCGTAGCATCTCGCTGGGTTTTCTTTTCAATATTTTTTTGCAAAGCCTCTGTCAGGTTTACGCCCGTTTGGTTGGCCAAACAAATCAAAACCCACAGCACGTCGGCCATTTCGTCGGGTAAGTTGCGCTCCAAATCCGATTTTTTGAACGATTGGTCGCCGTAGGTACGGGCCATGATGCGGGCCAATTCGCCTACTTCTTCGGTCAGAATGGCCATGTTGGTTAGTTCGCTAAAATAGCGCACACCGTAGGTTTTTATCCAATTATCTACTTCTTGCTGGGCTTGGTCTATGGTCATGTTTATGTGAGAAGAGAAAATATACTTTTGTCATGCTGAGGCACGAAGCATCTAAAACCCATCGGTTTCAAGATTCTTCACTGTGTTCAGAATGACAAAAATTCATATCGTTATAATTTGTTCAATTCTTATTCATTCAGCGAACATCTGCGAGAAAATCAGTCTAATCTACCAACCAAATCTTATCGGCTTCGTGGCCTTGTTCGCGCAGCTCAACTTTAACGCGTTGTGATTCTAACGTATTGACTTTGAGGCCAATATAGTCGGCTTCGACGGGTATTTCGCGGTTGTATTGGCGGTCTATTAGCACCATCAATTCTATTTTGGAAGGCCGCCCAAAGGCTTGCATGGCATCAATAGCTGCCCGCACCATTCGCCCCGTGGCCAGTACATCGTCTATCAAAATGACGCGCTTTTTTTCAATCACAAAATTAATTTTATTTTGATTGGGGGTCAAAATATCGCCCCGCCTAAAATCATCACGGTAGAAAGTGGCATCTAAATAACCCAGCGGAACGGCAATGCCCGTGGTGCGGCGGAGCTCGGCCACCACGCGCTCGGCAAAATAAACGCCCCGTGGCTGCAAGCCCATGGCCACCGAATTGTGAAAATCGCCGTGGTTTTCGATGAGTTGCTGGCACAGCCGACTAATCATGATTTCGAGCAACGGGCTGCTGAGAATGAGTTTTTGGTGGGTCATCGGTTTGGGTATTTAAGCAACAAAGCTAATCTATCATGGCCAAAAACTCTGCTTCCGAAATCATTTTTACCCCCAATTTATTGGCTTTATCAAGTTTTGATGGCCCCGCGCCTTCGCCAACAACCAAAAAATTGAGTTTTCCCGATACGCCGCTCACTAATTTTCCGCCGTTGGCGGCTATTTTTTGTTCCAATTGCTCGCGGCTCATGCTTTCAAAAGTACCCGTGTACAAAAACGTTTTGCCCGTCAAAGCCTCACTTTCGGCCACCACGGGTGCGTCGTCGGTTTCCATTTGCAAACCTGCCCGCTGCAAACGCTGCACTAAATCGCGGTTTTCGGGCTCAGGAAAATACTCCACCACGCTTTGGGCTATTTTTTCGCCTACTTCTGGTACGTTGCACAGGGTTTCAAAATTGGCAGCTGCGAGGGCATCCATGTTTTTAAAAAACGAGGCCAGCTTTTCGGCCACCGTAGCGCCCACGTAACGAATACCGATGCCAAACAAAACTTGCTTAAATGGCACTGTTTTAGATTGTTGGATGCCATTCAAAATGTTTTCGACCGTTTTTTGCTTAAAACCCATTCGTTTTTCTTTGCCTGTTTCGTCGTCTATCAATATTTTTTCGAGGCCAAACAGGTCTTCGTATTTTAAATCGTATAAATCGGCGGGGTTTTTTACTAAACCTTTCTCAAATAATAGTTCGATTTTGCCTTCACCAAGGCTGTCAATATTGGTGGCTTTGCGGTGAATAAAATGCTCAATTTTACCACGCAACTGCGGCGGGCAACCGCGTTCGTTGGGACAGTAATGGTTGGCTTCGGTTTCTTTTCGCACCAGTTCGGTGTTACATTCGGGGCAATGTGTCGGAAAAACCACGGGAAACGTAAGCCTTAGCCCGCGCCGCTCGGTGTCCACGCCCGTAATTTTGGGAATAATTTCGCCGCCTTTTTCCACAAACACCACGTCGTTGAGGCGCAAGTCGAGGCGTTCTATTTCGTTGGCATTGTGCAGCGAAGCCCGCTTGACGCGCGTACCAGAAAGCGCCATTCCCTTGCCGTTTTCTTCCAAATTGTCGAGATGCGCCACGGGAGTCAGTGCGCCTGTGCGCCCCACTTGGTAAGTTATTGCCCGCAAAATGCCTGGTTTGTTTTCGGCTTTGTACTTAAATGCAATGGCCCAGCGGGGGCTTTTGGCCGTAAAACCCAGCTCACGCTGCTGTGCTATGGCGTTGATTTTGAGTACAATACCGTCGGTAGCCAGCGGCAGTGTGTGGCGTTTTTGTTCCCATTTTTCAATGTAGGCCAGCACTTGGTCTATGTCGGCGCATTTTTCCCAACTCGGCGACACATTGAAGCCCCACATTTTGAGGGCTTCGAGGCTGTCGGAGTGGGCGGCGAAAATATCATCGTCGCTCAAAAAATAATAGACGTAGCAGTCCAATCCACGGCGGGCGGCTTCGGCAGAATCTTGAAGTTTGAACGCTCCCGATGCCGCGTTGCGTGGGTTAGCGTAGGGCTGTTCGTCGGCAGCTTCGAGCTCGTGGTTGAGTTTCTCGAACGATGAAATAGGCATAAAACCCTCGCCCCGCACCTCGAAAAGCCCCCTAACCCCCGATGGGGGAATTTTTAAAGCCCCCATCGGGGGGTGGGGCTGTACGTCGCGCGGGGCTAATGGCAGCGTTTTGATGGTTCGGACGTTGGCCGTTATGTCGTCGCCGCGTGTGCCGTCGCCGCGCGTTACGGCTTGTTTTAGCACGCCATTTTCGTAGGTCATGCTCAACGAAATGCCGTCAAATTTTAGCTCACAAATGTATTCAAATTCCGCCCCGTTAAGGCCTTTGCGCACGCGCTCGTCGAAGTCGCGGAGGTCTTGTTCATTGTACGTATTGCCCAACGACAGCATGGGGTAGCGGTGCGTTACGCTCTTAAATTCTTTGGTAATATCGCCTCCTACGCGCTGGGTGGGCGAGTCGTCGCGCTTCAAATCAGGGTATTGGCTTTCGAGGGCGGTGAGTTCGGCCAGCAATTGGTCAAATTCAAAATCGCTTACCTCCGACATGCTGTCTTGGTAATAGCGTTGGTTATAGTGATTGAGTAAATCAGTGAGCTGATGAATGCGTTCGGTGGGCAGCATAGACAAATGAGGGTAAGCGTAATGTGAAACCAAAGTCCAAATTACGCAATAAACCTGCGCCAAAACAACCTGTACTGGTGATAGCGCGAGCCTCTGGCTCGTGTTTGTCATTGGGAGGTTTCCAGCCGTCTTAGGCGTGTAAGAACATTAGGCTGGAAGCCTGCGCGGCGCGGCCTGCGCAAATCATCAGCACGAGCCAGAGGCTCGCGCTATCGGGGGACGATGGTGCTATCGGCCTTTTTTTGGGCAAAAACAAAGTGGCAACTTAGCAACGTAATGCTAAAAAACAAAGAAATTTTCATGGCTGTTGGAGGATGGTTTTATTTCTTTTTTCGCAAGTACACATTGCCCTGCGTGGCTTGAATTCCAATGAGGGTTTTGGGTTCATTGAGCGAATATTTGATGGAATTGCTACTATTGAACCAAGCATCGTTAGAGCTTGGAAAAGCGTAGCCTTCTGTATTATATTGGGCTACACTCGCTTGCATTTGGGCCAATGACTCGGTAGTCCTAAGAACATTTTCTCTGGTAGTTGGTTTAGCAGGCGGGTTATCCCAGCTGTCTGAGCCTTTTGAAGATGTATTTTCTTTGGTAGTTGGCTTAGCAGGCGGGTTGTAGGGCTTCAAATCTACGTCGGTAAAAAAATTGCCTTGCCGCACAGCCACGCTAAACAAAACGTTGGCTTTTTCAGGAACAGTGATGTCGATATTATCACTCGAAGCTGCGATAGAGGAGGGCTTCTCGGGCATTTTGTCGCTGAACACAATCTTGATTTTACCCCGTTGTGATTGGGCTACAATTGGCCCTGTTACGTCGATAATTTCGAGGTCGCGCTGGTTGCTTTTTACTTCAATATCGCCTGTCAAGCCTTTAATCAGAAACGCCGCTTCTTCGTTGCAATAACAATCGTTGTTTCCTTTGGTTTGCAGACCTAATTCGCGCGGAATTCGCAGTTTGTAGGTGGCTTCCCCTTTTAGTACAGTACTGATTTTGAGATGATTATCCACTATATTAACCGAAAGTCCGATTTGCGTGTTGTCAATTCCGCCCGCACCCACAGGTTGTAAACCATCGGCTTCTTTCGGAATTGGCGGCACGTTTTCGGCTTCGATAATCACTTCGTCGCCGTCGTAGCCTTCTACCGAAATGGCGCTGGCGTTGAGGTTTAGCACCACGCGCTTTCCCGCGCCACTAAACTTGGTTTTGTACGTTTTTTTGTCTTGGGCAACCACCGCATTCGCAATGACTAACGCGCCCACAAGAAGCAAGATTTTTTTCATAAGATTTGTTTTTAAGGTCGGGGCCGCCCGTGCGGTAAGGTGTTACGGTGTAAGGTTTTAAATTTCTACCCTCAATTCATCAATGCCGTTTCGGGCGGCGAGGCGCACCGATTGGTCGGTGTTGGGGTCTTCTTCGAGTTGTTTTAGAGCGGGCAGGCTTTCTTTGGCCCGCAGCCGCAACAGGGTTTCGATGAGCGTGAGTTGTTCGATTGGTTCGGTACTTTGGGCCAATTGTCCCACCAAAACGCCCTTTATTTTGAACCGTTCGAGGGCTTCGATGGCCGACAGGCGCACGTTCACGCTTTCGTCTTCGCGCAGGGTTTTTATCAAGGCTTCAATCACCACGTTGGCGGGTTGGTTGAGCGCAGTAGCGTAGCTGAGGCCTTTCAAACGGGCCGAAGCCGACTCGTCTTTGAGCAAACTCAATACCACCAACTCTTGCGTCATCTGCATTTCTTTGCGCAGTTCGGCTATTTGTTTGGCAACTGCGGGTGGACTTTCCTTTAGCGCAACGGCTTCTTTTTGAGGCTTTTGCGCGACAATAGCTGGTGCTTTTGGTACATCTATTGCGGTAGTTTTGGACGGTAGCACTGCTGCAATTGTCTGATATTCAATGGGCGGCGAAGCTGTTTGTCGTCCTGCCCAGAACGCCCCAATAATACTGGCCACAACCGCTGCATAACGCGCCCAATTACCCCAGTTGATGCGCGGTTTGAGGGCAATAACTGGCCTTTTTGAATTTCCTTTTTCTTCTTCAAGTAATTTGTAAAATGAGTTGTCTAAGGCTTCGTCGGCAGCGGGTTCGGCATTTTTGAGCAACTTCCATACCTTTTTCAGTTCGCCCACTTCTTGCCTCAATGCGTCATTAGCGGCCATTGCTCGTTCAAAATCAAGGCGTTCTGTTTCTGGGAGTCGCTGAAAAATATAGTCGGTGATGGTGTCGTTGTTCATGCTTTGTCCAATTTGAAATAGATGTCCCGCAGTTGTTGCATGGCCCTAAAAACCCGCACTTTCACGTTGGCTACCGAAAGTCCAAGTGTTTCGCCAATTTCGTCGTAGCTCATGTCTTGAAACCGACTCATCAGCAGTACCTCGCGGTACGTTTGGGGCAATTGAGCAAGCGCGACGTGCAATTGTTCGTTTTGGTCGGTGGTTTCGTCGAAGGCATCGCCTACGTTCGTTAGTTCACTGAGTTCGGTCAGTTCGGGGTTTTGTTTGGTGTAATCGTGCCACACGTTACGGGCAATTTCATAAATCCAAGTTTTAAAAACCGTTCCCGCCTTGTACGTGTTTCGATAGCGCAAGAGCCGCCAAAACACCTGCTGGGTCAGGTCGCGGGCGGTTTCGTACGGCACGTACCGATACACAAAGAAATTGAGCAGCGATTTTTTGTACCGTTCGTACAAAATGGCCGCTTGGTCGGTATTTCCTTCGGTTACAAGTAGCATGGCCTGTTCGTCGGTCATGGGCGGTTTTGGGTTTCGTAGAGAGAATACTGCGGCACAACAAAAAGGTTACAATAAGTACAAAATATTTTTTACAGAACCCAAAACTACGTCCTCAATTCCGTATTTTTGCGTACATTTAGTTATCAATAAATCAATACATGACCCAATTAGCCTTTACAGTTTGTACCAATAGCCACTTGGCCAAAGCAAAATCAATGGCCGATAGCTTACGGGCTTTCAACCCTGATTTACAGCTTATTATTGGTGTTGTAGATGAACTAACATCCGCCATAGATTCCGCTTTTTTTGCACCTCATACCCTGCTCGAAATCAAAAACATAGGCATTCCAGATTTTGAAAAACTGCTCAAACAATATAATCCTTTTGAGTTGAGTTGCCTCGGAAAACCCTGCTTTGCTGATTTCTTATTACAAACAAATCCCGATTTAACGCACTTGTATTACTTCGATGCCGACGTGTATTTTTATGACAATATAAGCTCTATTGAAGTGCTACTCGACCACCACGACATCGTGATTACCGCCCACAGTTTTGTGGATTTGCCCAACGGCGGTTTGCCTACCATGCGGGGTTTTTTAAATTCAGGACTGTACAACAGCGGTTTTTTTGCCCTCAAGCGCAGCACTGAGTCGCTTAAGTTTGTAGAATGGTGGAAAAACAGACTTCGTACCGAAGGCTATTTTAATTTTGCCGAAGGTATGTTTGTTGATCAGCTGTGGCTCAATTTCGTGCCGTTGTTGTTCAAAAATGTGCTCATTGACCCGCACTTAGGCCACAACGTGGGCTACTGGAATATGCACGAGCGAACCATTGCACAGACCAACGGCCAATACGTAGTAAATGAAACTTGGCCTTTGGTATTTTTTCATTTCAGTGGGTTCAGCCCTTCTAAACCGCATCAAATTTCGGTGCACCAAGACCGCTACAACTTGCTTGATTTTCCTGTGCTTGCGGGTATTTTTGATGCGTATGGCAAGTCGTTGTTGGCCAACAACCACGCGCATTATCAGTCCATGCCCAATGCCTATTTTAAGCCGCGCTTTATTGTTCAAAAACTGTCGGGTTTGCGCAAAAAACTGCTCATTGCTACCCGAAAACTCACCCGTTTGTTAGAATCTTAAATTGTCTGTGTTGTGATTACTAAAAAAAATGGCGTTTCCATTGCGCTTTGCACTTACAATGGGCAGTCTTACTTAAAAGAACAGCTCGACAGCATTGCGGCGCAGAGCCAGCTTCCCGACGAGTTGGTGATTTGCGACGACCGCTCGACCGACAATACCATTGCCATCGCCACCGAATTTGCCAAAAATGCGCCTTTTTTGGTACGTATTTTTGAAAACGAAACGACGCTGATGGTTACCAAAAATTTTGAAAAAGCCCTCCAGTTGTGCCAACACGACCTCGTTTTTTTATGCGACCAAGACGATATTTGGTACAAAACTAAAATTCAAGAACTATCAGATTTTTTAGTGAAAAATCCCGAGTACGACGTTGTTTTTAGCAACGCCGACCTTATTGATGCCAACGCTGAACTATTGAACGAGCAGCTGTGGGACAAGCTACGGTTTTGGGATTTGCAACAAAAACAATGGGTGCAAGGATATTCAACCGAAGTGCTGCTGCAAGGAAACCGCGTTACGGGCTGCACGGTGGCTTTTCGGCGGTCGTTTTTGGCGCATATTTTACCTTTTCCTACGCACATTCCTGTTTTTATCCACGACACCTGGATAGCCATGGCGGCCAGCGTTCAAAACAAAGTGCAGTTGTATCCTGCCGTTTTGACGGGCTATCGGCAGCACGCCAACCAGCAGGTGGGAGTGAGGCCCAAAGAAGCCCGATTTGTTACGTTTCGAGAACGGCTCACCCGTAACCATGATCAAAAATTAGCCCCCATTGTGGCCGATAGAGACTATTGGCAGCTTGTCTATGACACCGTTTCGCAGTACATACCAAACGCATCTGGGCTGGTGGTAATAGAACAAAAATTGATTTATTTGAAGATGAGAAGCACCCTGCCCGCCAATCGGTTTCTACGAATAGCACCCGTGTTGAAGCATCTTTTTAATGGAAACTACTTTAAATATGCCGACCAAGAAGCAGGAAACAAAGGGGGTATTTTAACTTTTTTGGCCGATATATTGGAAGGTTAAATCAACGAAAGATACAGGTTTAAAGTAGCTTCTGCCGTTTTTTGTAGCGTAAAATGTGCCGCTTTCTCAATCCCTTTTCGACTCATTTGAGTGGTTTTTTCTTCATCAAACAATACGCTTTCAATGCCATAAGACATTGATTCTAAATTTGTTGCGTCAAAATAGACGGCGGCATCTTCGGCAATTTCGTTAAATGATGTGCCGTTGCTGGCTACGATGGGGCAACCGCAACTCATGGCTTCTAAAATAGGCAACCCAAAGCCCTCCATCAGCGACGGATAAACAAACAACCGCGCTCTTTTGTAGAGTTCAATGAGCGTGCCATCGTTTTTGATGGGTATTTGTTCTACTTTATCCGTTATATTGTATTTTTGGAAGAGTTCGTTTTCGGCTTTGTCAAATTTTTCTGAGCTGGCGCAAACAATTTTCAAACCGTTGTCTTTGCGCAAAATAGGCAACATAGCGACTATAAATAAGTCGAAATTTTTGTACAGTTTTCGATTGCCCACGTAAAGTACATATCGTTCGGGCAGTTGCAATTGTGGAACGTAATGGGCAATGGCGGTCTCCGAAAACGGATTGCCGTGGGGAATCACCGTTATTTTGCTTTCGTCGATGTCAAAATACTGCAATATTTCGCGTTTGGTCGCCTCCGAAATGGCAATGACTGCATCAGCATGCGCCAAACATTGCTTTTTTCGCTGGGTTAAATGTTGGCCTAAATCTGGATATACCGTTCCAAATTTTTCGGACAGCGCGTCGTGAAACGTAATAACAACGGGTTTATTCGTGCTGTTTTTTAAAAAATAGGGATGATAATAGGTGGGGTGTAAGATATCAAAATGGCCTTGTTTAATTTTATGATTGCTGTATTCTCGATTTAAAAAAGATGCTATTTGGTTTGCAGTGAGGTAGTTAGACAAAAACGAATAAGGCGTGGGTTTAATGTAAGGCACATCTTTTAGGTATTCGTTGTTGGAGAATAAAAGCGAGAGTTCAAATGAAACATCATTTCGCTGCGAAAAAGAATGCATCAAATCACAGAAGTAGCGAGAAACACCGCCATAGAGCGAACCCGTAAAAGTTTGGTGGTCGTATAAAATTTTCATGTGCAATAAAAAGCATGGATGCCAAAATTCTCGAAAGAAATAGCAGGCATTCCGACTTTCGTTGTTATAATTCGGTTGTTATTTTCTTGCCTAAGAATGGCAATTTTGGCACTTGTTATGAAGCTGTAGATGAGGGCGCAAAGTTACACAATCGTTTCAACGATGCAAGTACAGTTATTCTGTCGCAGGGAATTCGCTGCGTAACTAAGATTGGATGGACAACTGGATAGCCAAAGGTATAGACGGTTTTTCTATATCCACTGGTAGAGGTCGTAAAGCTGAAATAGACCTAAACAATACAGATTGAGTTGATTGCATCACTGAGGCAATCAAACTTAATCCTCAAAAATTAGGTACCATTTAAAAAAATTGCATTTGCCGCTTTGTCGCAGCCACAAAAATCATAACCTGCTGATTATCAGAAAAATTTGTTATGTCGGCCACACAGTCTGTTAGAATCAGAAATAATAACAGTCGTCATAATTGTTCAAAAACAGTAAACAAAAAATTGAAACAGCGGGTTTTTAGAAGAAGGTACGCAAACAGGTTGTCTATGGTTCAATTTACTTCGTTCGGCTCTTTCAAATCCACTCCATTATAGATTCAAACGCTACTTTTTGTCATTTCTTGTTTATCTTTGTTGAAATCATTTTTGCTGCATTATGGCTAAGTTGTCTGCCGACGATTTGATGTATGGTTATATAAATGGTATTTTTCCGATGGCCGATGCCGATGGGACGCTTTATTGGTATGCCCCTGAACCCCGCGCCATTATTCCGTTGGATAGCTACAAGCCGCCCAAATCGCTTCGCCCTGTTTTGAATCAACGCCTTTTTGAAATACGCATTAATTATGATTTTGAGGGAGTTATGCAGGGTTGTGCTGCCCCCCGCAGCGGCGATGATACCACTTGGATTTCGAGCGAAATCATTGAGGCTTACTCCCAACTCAACAAAATGGGCTTTGCCCACAGCGTAGAGGTATATCAAGAAGATAAACTCGTAGGGGGCTTGTACGGCGTGGCCATTGGGGCGGCTTTCTTTGGCGAATCTATGTTTTACAGAGTTAATAATGCCTCCAAAGTGGCGTTTCATTACCTCATTCAAATTCTAAAAAAACAAGGTTATGTGTTGCTCGACACGCAGTTTATCAACGACAATGTGAAGCGATTTGGCGCCATTGAAATACCCAAAGCCGACTATATCAAGCTCCTCAAACAGGCATTGAACCAAAAAGCGCGCTTCGTTGATTCGCCCCTGCAAATCATATTTAACACCCATTCGCACGAGTTAAATTGGTAATCTATTAAATTTTATTGGGTTTCACCAAAAGATTAACAAAATTTGTCGTTCAATAAATCGTTTCTTAGTAAAAACAACCCTGTTTTCAGACCATGACAAAACGCATTAAACAAACGGCTATTGTTCTTTTTTCGATAGTAACACTCGGCTTGGTAGCTTTTCGGCCTGACGATCGTTTTTTTGAAATAGCCCGCAACTTGGATATTTACGCCACGTTGTTTAAAGAACTCAACCGTTTTTATGTGGACGAAGTAAATCCCAACCGCATGACCAAAACCAGTATTGACGCAATGCTCAAAACCCTGGACCCTTACACCAATTTTTACGCCGAAGACGAAATAGAAGACTACCGGACCATGACCACGGGCCAATACACGGGCATTGGGGCGGTGATTACGGCCTTGAAGGGCAAAACCATTGTGTATTCGATTTTGGAAGGCTCGCCCGCCGACAAAGCAGGCTTGCACGTGGGCGACGAAATTGTGAAAATTGACGGCATTGACATCAAAGCCCGCAAAGACATCAACATAGATAAACTCATGAAAGGACAGGCGAGTTCGGCGGTGAAATTGGCCGTGCAACGCCTCGGCATTAAAACGCCCATCGAGCTGTCGGCCACGCGCGAGTTTGTGAAAACGGGCAATGTGCCGTATTTTGGCATGATAGACACCGAAACAGGCTACATAGACCTCAAAGATTTTAACCAAACCGCCGCCCGCGAAGTAAAAACGGCGTTTCAAGATTTGAAAGGCAAGGGCATGAAAAAACTCATACTCGACGTGCGCGAAAACCCAGGTGGACTGCTCGACCAGGCCATTTTGATTTGTAACTTGTTTATTGCCAAAGATTTGGAGGTGGTTTCGACCAAAGGAAAAGTAACCGAATGGAACAAAGTTTACAACGCACCAGTGGCCCCTATTGACGTTGAAATGCCGATTACGGTGTTGGCCAATGGTCGCAGCGCGTCGGCAGCCGAGATTGTGTCGGGAGTTATTCAAGACTACGACCGGGGCGTGCTGATTGGCCAACGTACCTTCGGAAAAGGCTTGGTGCAAACCACCCGCGACTTGTCTTACAATACCAAACTGAAAGTTACGACGGCCAAATATTACATTCCGAGCGGACGGTGCATTCAAGCCATTGATTATGGCCATCGCAATGCCGACGGCAGCGTGGGCAAAATAGCCGACTCGCTCAAAACGGCCTTCAAAACCCGCAATGGGCGGCCCGTATTTGACGGCGGCGGCGTGGACCCCGACCTCACCACCGAGACCGTAAACCGTTCGCCCATTACCAACAGCCTGTATGGCAAAGGCTTGATATTTGACTATGCACTGGTATATCGGGTGAGCCACCCCACCATCAAGCCCGCCAAAGAGTTTAGTCTCACCGATGCTGAATACGCAGAATTTGCCAGTTGGCTCAAAGACAAAGAATACGATTACACCACGCAAGTAGAAAAAGATTTGACCACGCTCGAAGCATCGGCCAAAAAAGAAAAGTACATAGATGCCATTCAAGACCAACTCAAAGCCTTGAAAACCAAGCTGTCGCACAGCAAAGAAACCGATGTGCAGAATTTTAAGGCCGAGATAAAGCAGTTGCTGGAGCGCGAAATTGTGTCGCATTATTACCTTCAAAAAGGCGAGCGCGAGTTCGACTTTCGCTACGACCCCGAGCTAAAAGCCGCCACCGCGCTCTTCAAAGACATGACGCGCTACAACAAAATTTTGAAAGGACAGAAGTAGTGATTTGCACCTTTTGCCGTACACTTTCAAAATCTTAGATTTATTGCTGTTGGGCTTCTCAATAGTCGCGTTTTAGTGTTTTGTAATCGGCCAAATCTGAAACAAAAACATAGTTTTGGGCCGAATAAAATATTTTATCAAACTTCCAAATCTACATATTTGCTATTTTTTGAGATAATATTGTGCGTATTTTTTACTAAATAACTGCAAATCAGTGCGTTATGGCTTTATTTTTTTACACCAAACGCATTCCAGAACACCTCCGAAATCTGTAGATAGTTGCTACATCTAAGCGTTACTTCGTCAAATATAATACGACAAAAAAAGTAATGATGTTAAAAAAAACGCCGTCCAATTCAATCTGAACTTTAACAACCTCCGTATGTCCGTTTGTAGTGTCTTTGATTAGGCACAAGTTTTCAACCATAAAAACAAACAAACAAAATGACGAGGAAAATGAAAGTTGCATTGGCGGTTGTTGTTTTAACAGCACCTACTTTGCTCCAAGCACAAACCCCCTTTGGCGGCTTCATGAAGGGCAAGGGGAAGGGCGACGTTGTAATATCTTACAACAGCGAAAGTTACGACAACGTGTTTCTGGTACCCCAAAAAATAGAAGGCGTACCTGTATTCAACCAAGTAAAAATCAACAGTGTCAATTTGTTTGCCACGTTTGGTTTGAGCGATAAAGTTGATGTGCAAGTGAGTGTTCCTTACATCAAATCAACGGGAGCAGCCACCCAAGCAGTTTTAGACAATTTGGGGTACAGCAACGAAAGAAGTGGCCTGCAAGACGTATCGTTGTATTTTAAGTACAACCCCTTGAACTTGAAAATTGGCAAAGGCAACTTGGCGTTTATTGGGGCGGTTGGTGTTCAAACGCCATTGGGCAGCTATAAAGTAGATGAAAGCCTGCAATCAATTCTTGCCATTGGCAACCGCGCCACGCAGCTAAACACCTACGTGATGGCCCAGTACAAATCGGACGCGGGCATATTTTTGAACGGAAGCATAGGCTACAGCGCACGCACCACCGACGTACCCGATGCTTTTGTAACCCAAATAAAGGCGGGCTACGCGGGCAAGTATTTTTACGTGGACGTATATGCGGCCTCTCAAACCTCTACCTCGGGCGCAGATATTTTGAAGGAAGGATTCACTGCCTTTTTTCCCGCAACGAGAGTAAGTTACAACCGTATTGGCGTGAGTGGTTACGTTCCGCTCGGCAAAGGTGTTGGCTTGGCTGGCGGATACAGCGCTTACACAAGCGGACGCAACATTGGCGAGTCGAAAGGTGGGTATGGCGGTTTAGTTTACTCTTTCTAAAAAAAAATACAAACAACAAAATCTTTAAACAACATCAATCATGTTAAAAAATAAACTTATTGTAATGGCTGTGGTAGGCAGCTTTGCCCTTACCAGTTGCGAAAAATTCGACGACCAAAGACCTACTATTTCGGGCATCGCAGTAGCCAATGCCGATTTTAGTACTTTGGAAGGTGCCGCCATATTGGGTGGCGTAGCGGGGGTATTGTCCAACAAAAACCCCAACGACCCCAACGGCAATTATACCGTATTTGCCCCCACCAACGCCGCCTTTGCCAGATTGGGTTTGGTAGATGAAGGTTCGTTGGGCGCGTTGCAAGGTTCTTTTTTGACCAACACCCTGTTGTATCACGCCTCAAACGGCAATTTGGCAGGAAGTGCCATCAACGCGGGCGGTTCAAGTGCTTCGGCCATTGGCGTGCCAAGAAGATTTATCTCACGCGGTGCCGACAAATACATCAATGGTTCTAAAATCTTGGCAACCGATGTGGCGGCCAGCAATGGCACGGTACACGTTATAGACAAAGTAATGATTGCCACTGGCGTAAACATTGTGGCTTCGGCGCAGTTGTTGAGCGGTTCAAAGGTTTTTAAGGGGCCAGAATTGACGTTCTTGGTTGCGGCGGTTGTTAAATCTGGTTTAGCTCCCGTTTTGAGCGACCCCGCCAACAACTTTACCATTTATGCCCCCACCGATGCGGCCTTCAAAGCAGCTGGTTTCCCAACGGTACAATCGGTATCAGACGCACCCGCCGCAGTATTGCAGGCCGTTTTGTTGAACCACGCCATTCCTGGCGGCAGGTTTACCTCCGAAGTGAGCGGCACTACCGCAGCAACCGCAGGTGGTGGAATGCTCAACTATGGTGCTTTTACCAACGGTACTTTTACTATCAAAAGCAACGGCATCACTACGCCCGCCAACATGGTGATACCCGATATTTTGTGCAGCAATGGCGTGGTACATTTGATAGACCGCGTATTGTTGCCATAACAGGTTACAGTAAAGTTATCAGGTTGGCACAAAACCCGCCTGATAACTTCTCTAAAATCACATTTAAAAAAACATTAGCCCATGAAACGCTTACTGATTGCCTGTTTACTGGTTAGTTTTGGCACAATGGCCCAAGCCCCAAATCAACACCAGCCGTTCAACGGACTGCTTCAAAAATACGTTACTGCCACGGGAAAAGTTGATTATAAAGGACTGAAAAATGAAAAAGCGGCGTTGGAAGCGTACCTCGGCCAGCTATCCAAACAAACACCCACTGCTTCTTGGAGCAAAAATGCGGCGCTTTCTTACTGGATAAACGCTTACAATGCCTTTACTATCAAACTGATATTAGACAATTATCCCACCAAAAGTATTACCAATCTAAGTGGTGGTAAACCCTGGGACACGAAGTTTTTTGAGTTGGGAGGAAAAAAATATTCGCTCAATCAAATTGAAAACGACATTGTACGACCGCAATACAAAGATGCCCGCATTCATTTTGCCCTCAACTGTGCCGCTGTTTCTTGTCCGCCGCTGGCCAACACTGCTTTTACGGAGGCCAATCTCGAAGAAATGCTCAACAGCCGCACCAAAGACTTTCTAAAAAATACGTCAGCCAACGAATTGAGTGCTTCCAAAATTAAAATATCAAAACTATTCGACTGGTATAAAGTAGATTTTGGGGACGTACCTGCATTTATAAGTAAATACAGCGTTGCCAAAATAAATGCCAATGCTGCCATCGAATACAAAGAATACAATTGGGCGCTGAACGAACAGTAGGTCGTCAATCAAAAATAACGTCATGCAACACATTATCATTATTGGCAACGGCATTGCTGGTATTACCGCCGCCAGGCATATCCGCAAGCTCTCAGACCATCAAATAACGGTTATCTCTGCCGAAACAGACTATTTTTTTTCCAGAACAGCGTTGATGTACGTTTACATGGGCCACATGAAGTTTGAACACACGCAGCCCTATGAAAATACTTTTTGGAAAGACAATAAAATTGATTTGCAAAATGATTTTGTCAGCAGCGTTGATACTATTCATAAAACAATACACTTAAAAAGCGGCGGTACACGTGCTTACGACAAGCTCATTATTGCCACTGGCTCTAAATCAAACAAATTTGGCTGGCCAGGACAAGACTTGCCTGGCGTTACGGGACTTTACAGCAAACAAGACCTCGACTACATCGAACAAAACTCGGCCAACTGCAAACGAGCGGTGGTGGTGGGAGGCGGGTTGATAGGCATTGAATTAATAGAAATGCTGCTGTCCAGAAATATTGCGACTACGTTTTTAGTGCGCGAAAAAAGTTTTTGGGACGCTGTTTTGCCCAAAGGCGAAAGCGAGCTGATTGGCCGCCACATACGCGAACACGGCATTGACTTAAAATTAGAAACGGGACTCCAAGAAATTGTTGCCGACCAAAACGGCAGAGCCAAAGCAATTGTAACCGACAAAGGAGAAACCATTGATTGTGAGCTGGTTGGCTTAACGGCGGGGGTGTCTCCCAACATTGATTTTTTGAAAAACAGTGGCATCGAATTGGGGCGCGGGGTGAAAGTAAACAGGTATTTGCAAACAAACATCGAAGACGTATATGCCATTGGCGACTGTGCCGAGCAGCACGAGGCCATCGGCAATCGCCGCCCCATCGAAGCTGTGTGGTACACGGGCAGAATGATGGGCGAAACCATTGCCCAAACCATTTGCGTTTCGCCCGTGCGGTATAACCCAGGGCATTGGTTCAACTCTGCCAAGTTTTTGGACATCGAATACCAAACCTACGGCTGGGTATTTGCCCAACCCAAAGCCAACGAAACGCATTTTTATTGGGAACACCCCAGCGGCAAAAAATGCGTCCGTTTTGTGTATGACACCAACACCCGAGCATTTATTGGCATCAATGTCTTCGGAATCAGAATGAGGCACCAGTTCTTTGATAAAGTGCTCACCGAAAAGCAAAGCATTGACTATGTAATGGAGCATTTATCGGCGGCCAATTTTGACCCCGAATTTTTTGCCAAACACGAAACGGACATCAAAAACGCCTTTTATCAACCACTTTAATTTACTCGATATGTCCCCAAACATCATCAACCTGTCTGTGGCTCAACATGCTTCTGAGCAGCAAAGTAGTAAGCAAAAAATGGCGTTGGCCATTGGTCTGAGTGGCTTGTTTATTTTGGTGCTTGCACTGGTAAATGTGCAGTTTTCCAACAAAGCCCTTTGGTTGGGTATTTCGTTGTTGGCAATGGTGGTAGGCACCATTATTTATGCCAACGATTTGTATTTGCACCACCCAGCGGGCATTAAAAACAACGGTATTTGGTTCAAATCGCTGACCAGCAAGGGTACGTTGGGGTGGAGTATCAGCATTTTACTCACCCTTTTTTACGTCGTCATTTATTGGTATCCGCAGTATTTAGGTTTCCACGCCGACAAAGAAAACACGGGCCTAATTGCCCTTTTCGACCCCCTGAGTGCGTTGCTCAACGGCCACACCGCCACGCAGTGGTTTGTGTATGGCACGCTCTACACGGTCGCTATTTTGGCTTTGGGCTACAAGTTTATTTTGAAATACCGACACAGCAAATACCAAATAGTCAGAACCATTTCTGTCATGTTTTTTCAGTTGGCATTTGCGTTTCTGATACCCGAAATATTGGCCAAACTCAACCCAGAGAAAGCCTATTTTGTCAAAGACATAAAAAATATGTGGCCGCTCAACTATTATATGTTTGAAGACTGGCACCTAAAAAGTATGCTGGCGGGGGGAGACTTGGGGCTGTTTATGCTGTTGTTTGGCATCGCCATGATATTCGTTATATCGCCCGTGTTGACTTATTTTTACGGCAAAAGATGGTATTGCTCGTGGGTGTGTGGCTGCGGTGGCTTGGCCGAAACCGCTGGCGACTCTTTCAGGCATTTGTCCGACAAATCAATCAAAGCCTGGGAATTTGAAAGATGGAGCATTCACCTTGTGCTGGTCTTTGTGGTGGTGTCCACCATCTCAGTTATTTATTCTTTTTTGAGCAACAACCCCGACCAAAGCATCATCAGCCGCGACCAGTTTGCCTACGGTGCCGCTGCCTTGCTGACGGCTGTGGTGGGCAGTATATTTTATTTTAAAAGAGCCAGCCTCAACAAAGATGCCCAATACACACTGGCGGCATTGGGCGTTATATTGGTATGCACCTTGTTGCTCAACTACTTTTGGGGCAGCGCCAACCTGTATTTTATAGACAGCTACACCCTCAGAAGCTGGTATGGCTTTGCGGTGGGAGCGGCGTTTAGTGGGGTCATTGGGGTGGGCTTTTATCCACTAATGGGTAGCAGGGTATGGTGCAGATTTGGCTGCCCCATGGCCGCCATACTGGGTTTGCAACAACGATTGTTTTCAAAATTCAGGATTACCACCAACGGCGGGCAGTGCATATCGTGCGGCAATTGCAGCAATGCTTGCGAAATGGGTATTGATGTGCGCGCCTACGCCCAAAAAGGCGAAAACATCGTCAGGGCATCGTGCGTTGGTTGCGGCATTTGCTCGGCCGTATGCCCAAGAGGCGTACTAAAACTCGAAAACGGCGCACTCGAAAACCGAATCAACAGCAACGCTGGCCTGCTCGGAAACGACGTAAGCCTCGTAGCAATGCTGGAAAACCATAAAAAAACGGAACGTAAATCATGAAATCGGTTTTAGTGATGCTGTTGTTTTGTATTTTTGCCAACAGCGAAAAAAGGTATTCTAAAACGTATTTCTCAAACGGAAAAACCAAAGAAGAAGGCTGGGTGTTAGTAAATCTCAAAACTGATTATTGGTACGTTTATTTTGAAAACGGAAAAGTAAAAGAAGAAGGCAACTACCAAAACGGCGTAAAAAATAAGTATTGGAAGTTTTACGACGAAAACGGGCAAAAAAAAATGGAAGGGCATTACAACAAAGGAATAGCCGAAGCGTGGTGGATTTTTTATAAAAATGGAAAGTTAGCTTCTGAGATACACTTCAAAGATGGCAAAAAAGACGGATTGGCGTTGCTTTACAACAACGGCCATTTAAAGAAAGCCGAAAAATATGCCGCCGACAAAAAAACGGGCGAATGGACCGACTACGCGGCATATCAAAGAGACAACAACCCATGAAAATAGCCGTAATAATACCCGCCCACAACGAACAAGGCTCCATTGACAAAGTAATAAACGAAATACCCAACATAGTCAGTGAAATAATTGTAGTAAACAACAACTCCTCGGACAACACCGCCGCAGTGGCCCAAAAGGCGGGCGCCACGGTACTTTTTGAACCAAATGCGGGCTACGGCTACGCCTGCTTGAAAGGAATAGAACACCTCAACCAGCAAAGCACAAAGGTCGATATTGTTGTTTTTTTGGACGGCGATTATTCAGATTATCCCGAAGAATTAACCCAAATAGTTGCGCCTATTATTGAAAGAAACGTTGATTTTGTGATTGGTGCCCGTAAAAAAGAGCTTCGGCAGGCGGGTTCTATGACACCGCAGCAAATATTTGGTAACTGGCTGGCAACCAATTTGATGCGGTTGCTTTACCAATCCAAGTTTTCAGATTTGGGGCCTTTCAGAGCCATCAAATACCAGAAACTCCAACAGCTCAACATGACCGACAAAACATACGGCTGGACGGTAGAAATGCAATTGAAAGCACTAAGACAAAAATTGACTTACGAAGAAGTGCCGCTGCGCTACAAAAAACGAATTGGTACGTCTAAAATCTCTGGCACCATCAAAGGAACGGTAATGGCAGGAATAAAAATTATTGGTTGGATTGTTAAATACACCGCACAAAAAAAATGAATCTCTTTGTTTATTACCTCGTTTTTTTGTTCTACACAACGGCATTGGTCATGGTGTTTTTATACAGCCTTTCCCAATTGCACTTGCTGGTGGCTTACCTAAAACCCCGCCCACGCCAAGAAAACGCCCCGCTTTTTTCTTTGAACACTGACCTCGAAACGCCATTTGTTACCATTCAGCTACCCGTTTACAACGAAAAATATGTAATGAGTCGGCTTTTGGATTGCATCAGCAAGATAGATTATCCTACAAACAAACTGCAAATACAAGTGCTCGACGACAGCACCGACGAAAGCGTGCAAATAACCGCCGACACCGTAGCGGCACTCAAAAAAACAGGATTGGACATTGTACAAATCAGAAGAGCCAACCGCATTCATTTTAAAGCGGGGGCTTTGAAAGAAGGCTTAGAAACGGCCAAAGGGAGTTTTATTGCCATTTTCGATGCCGACTTCCTGCCCCAACCCGAATGGATTAGGCAAACGGTTGGCTATTTTAAAGACCCAAAAATTGGCGTAGTTCAGACCCGTTGGGGGCATCTCAACCGCGATTATTCGATATTGACCAAAACCCAAGCCTTTGTATTAGACGCTCACTTTACCTTAGAGCAAGCGGGCCGAAACGCATCAGACTGCTTCATCAACTTCAACGGAACCGCTGGCATTTGGCGCAAAGCGTGCATCATAGACGCGGGCAATTGGGCAGGCGACACCCTCACCGAAGACCTCGACCTGAGCTACCGAGCGCAACTCAAAGGTTGGAAATTTAAGTACTTAGAAGATATAGTAACGCCCGCCGAGTTGCCCGTGGTTGTCAGTGCCGCCAGGTCGCAGCAATTTAGGTGGAACAAAGGCGGCGCAGAAAATTTTATCAAGATTTTTAGCAAAGTGGCCGCCTCCAAAAACATCAATTTTAAAACAAAGATTCATGCGTTCTTTCATTTGATAAACAGCAGTATGTTCTTTTTTTTGCTGACCATATCGGTACTGAGCGTACCCATGATGTTCATTAAAAATCATTTTGCGGCATTTTCCATGTTCCACACAATCAACCGCTTTTTCTTTCTGACCACTATCATCTTGTTTGTGGCCAACTGGGTGGTTTATAAAAAACTGCACGGCAATCGGTTTTCGGTATTTGTGGAGTTTGTGCCAATGTTTTTTACTTTTTTTACCATTGCCATGGGCTTTTCGCTGCACAATACACTGGCCGTGGCCGAGGCTTACGCGGGCAAAAAAAGTGAGTTTATTCGCACGCCCAAATTCAACATCAGCAGCTTAACCGATACTTGGAAGGGCAACCAGTACTTAAACCACAAGCTTTCTGCCACCAATTTTCTTGAACTTTTACTGTTTCTGTATTTTGGCTTTGCGGTTGTGAGTGGCATTTTTTTGCAAGATTTCACCATGATTCCCTTTCACTGTATGTTGTTCACGGGCTTTGGCTACATCGTTGTCAATTCTTTTAAAAATACGTAAACAATAGGGTAAAAACGCGGGGCTGTGTCTTTGTTTTACAAACAGATTTTGACATCCCACGTTCATGCTTTTTCTCCAAAAAATCAGCTTTTTATTTATCTTTTTCGTTGGTTTCTCGACCCAAGCTGCGCCCACTTTGCAGCCCACCAAGCTCAGGTGCGAATATCTCGACAATCCGTTGGGAATAGACGAAACCAAACCCCGTTTGAGTTGGAACTTCGTTGCCACCCAAAATAACCAAAGCCAAACCGCCTACGAACTCATCGTGAGCAACAATTTGACAGCAATTCAGCAGCAGAAAGGCAACGTTTGGCAAACGGAAAAAGTGGCTTCCAATCAAAACTTACACGTTGAATATCAAGGTATTGCGCTTCAATCTTTTACCAAATATTACTGGTGCGTAAAAGTATATGATGCCAACGGCGAAGCCTCGGCGTGGAGCGCGGTGGCCACTTTTGAAACCGCCCTGCTCAACCCCTCCGACTGGCAAGGCCACTGGATTGGCGACAACCAAAAGCAGTTTGAGAAAGACGAAGATTTTTATCAAAAAGACCCCATGCCGTTGTTCAGAAAAGAATTGAGCATTGGTAAAAAAATTGCGTCGGCGCGGCTTTATGTGTCGGGTTTGGGTTATTACGAAGCCTATTTGAACAACGTCAAAATTGGCAACAGCGTCCTCGAACCTGGTTTTACGGCCTATCGCAAGCAGGTTTTTTACAGCACTTACGACATTACTTCGCAACTCAAAAAAGGCCAAAATACGTTCGGAATCATGCTCGGTAACGGTTGGTGGAACGCCCTACCGCTGCGCCTGTTTGGGCGGTTCAATTTTCGTGATGTGCAGCAGACGGGTCGCCCCTGCGTGCGGGCGCAAATCTTGATTCGCTACACTGATGGCACGCAAGAAACCGTAGCCACAGACGACAGTTGGCAAACCACCAAAGGCCCAATTGTGCGCAACAATGTGTATTTGGGGGAAGAATACGATGCCCGTTTGGAAAAAAGTTTTGACACGCCCAACGGCTGGCAAAACGCAACTTTGGTGCAAGGGCCTTCGGGGGCATTGACGGCCCAAATGATGCCGCCAATCAAAATCACAAAAACAATACAACCCGTTGGTATTCAAGAAGTTGGTAAAGATACGTTTGTTGTTGATATGGGCCAAAACTTTGCGGGCGTATTGCGAATTAAAGTGCAGGGAGCAGCAGGAACGACCGTGTGCCTGCGCTACGGCGAAGACGTATATGCCAGCGGAAAAGTAAACTTTATGACTTCGATAGCAGGTCAAATCAAAGAAGTTTGGAACTTGAAAGGTGGCCCCGGCGCACCCAAAACCGCTTGGCAGCGTGGCCAATATACGCTCAAAGGCCAGGGTTTGGAAGTCTGGAATGCACGGTTTGCATTTCACGGGTTTCGGTACGTCGAAATAACGGGTTGGCCTGGCAAACCCACTTTGGCCGACATCGAAGGACTACGAATGAATAGCGATTTACCCCAAAATGGCGCGTTTGCTTGTTCCAACCCCATGTTCAATAAACTCCACGACGTGATTCAACGGACATTTTTGAGCAACGTGTTCAGCGTGCAATCTGACTGCCCCGCCCGCGAAAAAATGGGTTACGGCGGCGATTTGGTGGCCACTGCCGATGCCTTTTCGTACAATTACGACATGGCGCAGTTTTATGCCAAAACCGTCCGCGATTTTGCCAACGACCAGCAGCCCGACGGCGGCATTACCGAAATTGCACCTTACACGGGCATTGCCGACCGAGGCTACGGCGGCGAGTCGGGGCCGATGGGGTGGCAGTTGGCTTTCTCTTTTTTGCAAAAAAAACTGTACGATTTTTACGGCGACAAGCGCATCATTAAGCAGCAATATCCGAACTTCAAAAAGCAGATGAAATTCTTAGAATCGAAAGCCATTGACGGGCTTTTTCACTGGGACATCAGCGACCACGAAGCCCTCGACCCGCGCCCCGAAGCGTTTTCGGCTTCGTGTTTTTATTATCACCACGCGCTGCTGGCGGCAGAGTTTGCCACTATTCTCAACAAAAAACAAGATGCCGACCAATATACCGCTTTGGCAAAAAAAATCCGCGATTTAATTGTCCGTAAATACCACGTCCCTAAAACGGGTCGCTTCGACAATGCCACGCAATCTGCCCAAATTTTTGCGCTTTATTATGATTTATTACCCCAGAATGAGCTGATAATGAAGAAGTTGATGGACGAATACGCCCGCCACGATTGGCATATTTCAACGGGAATTTTTACCACCAAAATGGCCTTTGATGTATTGCGGCAAGCCGACCAAAACGGGGTGGCGTACCGCATTGCCAACCAAAAAACGTACCCAAGCTGGGGCAATATGCTCGAAAAAGGGGCAACCACACTCTGGGAAACGTGGGCGTATCCCGACGTGGCGGCGTCGCAAAACCACCCCATGTTTGGGTCCATAGACGAGTGGTTTTATCGGTCGTTGCTGGGTATCAATGCGTTGGAAGCTGGGTTTAAAAAAATTCAAATAAAGCCGCAGGTAGTCGAAGATTTAACTTGGGCAAAGGGCAGTTATCAGTCGGTTTATGGCGAAATTGGAAGCGATTGGAAACGAGAAAATGGTCAATTTGTACTCAACGTAACGATTCCCGTCAATACGACGGCGGAGGTATGGGTGCCATCGGGCGAAAATGATGCGGTTGTGCCATTGTCTGTGCCGTTGTCTGTGTCTTCACAGACGACAGAATCTAAGTTGTCTGTGAAGACACAGACAACGGCACAGACGACGGCAATCCGTTTTGAAAAAGGCTATTCGGTGTTTGCAGTTGGTTCGGGTTCGTATCGGTTTGTAGCGAAACACTCGAAGTAAAAAAACAGCGGGAAAACGAGGTTAAGATACAAGTAATGCTACTACTGAAAAAAGAATTATTTTTGGGCATCCTTCACGATGCAGTTTACAGTTTTAGAAAAAAAAAGGAGGAGAGTGAGCAAAAAGAAGTAATTTAGTTTTTCTACAAATCAAAAGAC
>REAB01000057.1:0-54492 GCA_004293645.1 Cytophagia bacterium
ACCAAATTGAGATTAAGGCGGGCAAAGAGCAAATCGTAAAGCAGCTTGACGTGAGTACCAAAACCTCGGACGTAGAGCGCAAAGTAACTGTGCAGTAAACTTACCCGTTTGCTGAACCAACAAAAAAAGGAGGCCCGATTCGGCCTCCTTTTTTGTTGGTTCATCTTTTATTTTGGGTAGTTTATCGGTGTTAATTGGTTAAAAACACGGCCATTGGGTACTTTTGAGCCACAAACCTTTTGATACTTACGCACTTGGCAACTCCAAATTCTATCAATAAAGCCTTTTTTGACCGCACCGAAATCAGTACGTGGGCGGTGGCCATCACCGTAATTGTGATCATGCATATAGATTATAAAACGGGCGAAATAACTTGGAAATGGGTTATAGCGGTCATATTGGGGGCTTTTACCATTAGTCGTATTCAAAACTGGGCCATTCCTTACATTACGCAACGGGCAGGTTCGTGGACGGTGGGCAGAATAATAGGCGCGTACGTGTTAGAGTCGGTGGTGGTGGCTACGGTGGTGAGTTTGGTGGTGGCGCGCCTCATGGAGTTTACGTATTCCAAACCCTTTTCGGTCAATACGTACATGGGCGGTGTCATTTCTTTTTCGCTTTTTACACTCGTTATGACTTCTATTTTTGTAATCGAAGAGTTTATTACGCGCTGGCGTGGGTCGCTGTTGCAAGAACAAGAACTCAAACAAGCACTTTTGAAAGCCGAATTTGACAACTTAAAAAGTCAAGTAAATCCCCATTTTTTGTTCAATTCGCTCAATATTTTGAGCGCACTCATTCCCGAAGACCCCAAAAACGCCGTGGGCATGGTAGAACGAATGTCGAAGGTGTTTCGGTATAATCTTCAAAACTCCGACCGCAACAGCATTGAGTTAGAATCAGAGCTGAAAATAGTGGACGCTTACTTATTTATTCACAAAATGCGTTTTGGCGATAATTTACAGTATAACATTAGCGTTTCGGCGGCCAAATTTCCCCTTTTAATTTTGACACAGGGCTTACTAACCCTCGTCGAAAACGCCCTCAAACACAACGAATGTTCGAGCGAAAACCCGCTGTTAATTGAGGTTTTTGATGAAAAAAAATGGATAGTGGTGCGCAATAACTACCAGCCCAAAAGCCGTCAATTTGTTGAATCGAACAACATTGGATTGGTCAATTTACAAACTCGCTATAGGCTTCTTACCACCGAACCAGTCATTATTGCGCAAGATGAAAAACATTTTACGGTCAAAATTCCTTTTATTTAACAATCGGATTAACGTCGGCGAGGTTCAAAACCTCGTCGACGTTGAACAACCCTAAAAACCATGAAAATTTTAATTATTGAAGATGAGCCGCTGGCTGCCAGGCGCATGGAGTCGCTGGTGCGGGCGGTACTGCCCGAAGCCATTGTTTTGGGCAAATTAGAAAGCATTCGCGCGTCTGTGAAGTGGTTTGAAAACAACCCACAGCCTGATTTGTTGTTTATGGACATTCAGCTGGCCGATGGGCTTTCGTTCGAGATTTTTCAGCAAGTTGCCGTTACTGCGCCCGTTATTTTTACCACCGCCTACGACGAGTACGCCCTCAAAGCCTTCAAGGTAAACAGCGTGGACTATCTGCTCAAACCCATTGAGGAACAGGAGCTTGCAGCGGCCATTGAAAAGTTTAAGAACCAACAAGCGCCTGCTAACCAAGACAAGATTGGCAAAGTACTGGAAACATTTTTGAGCAAACAGGCCGCAGAATGGAAAACCCGCTTTTTTTTAAAGCACGCCAATCGGTTTGAAGTAGTCGAAACGCACAATGTACTCTATCTTTTTGCCGAAGAAAAAGTGGTGTTTTTGGTGGCCGACGGTGCTAAAAAATACATTGTGGACGATACCCTCGACGAGGTAGAAACGAAGCTAAATCCCAAAGATTTTTTTAGAATTAACCGCAAGTATTTAACCCAAGCCAGTGCCATTGAGCGCATTGAGCCGCATTTTAACGGTCGCCTGAAAATAACCCTGCGCCTGCGCGACGACAACGACATTTACGTAAGCCGCGAAAAAGCCGATGCCTTCAAAAAATGGCTGGGAGCGTAGTTGTTGCTACGCGGCTACGTTATCCAAATCTAAAATATCTTTTTCAATGCGCAGGTTATCAATAATAAACCGCTGACGCTCAGGGGTATTTTTGCCCATAAAGTAGGTCAAGATTTTAGAAATGGTCGCATCTTTATCCAAAATAACGGGTTCTAAACGCATATCTTCACCAATAAAACGGCCAAACTCGTCGGGCGAAATCTCGCCCAAACCTTTGAAGCGCGTAATTTCAACCCGCTTGTTACCCCCCAATTTTTTGATGGCGCGTTGGCGTTCTTCGTCGCTGTAGCAGTAAATAGTTTCTTTGTGGTTGCGCGGATTGCGTATCCTAAACAGCGGTGTTTGCAGCACATACACGTGGCCATTTCTGACTAAATCGGGAAAAAACTGCAAGAAAAACGTGAGCATCAGCAGCCTGATGTGCATACCGTCCACGTCGGCATCGGTCGAGATAACGATGCGGTTGTAGCGCAGGGTTTCCATGCCATCTTCAATGTCTAAGGCGTGTTGCAGCAAGTTAAATTCTTCGTTTTCGTACACCACTTTTTTGGTCATTCCAAAGCAGTTGAGGGGTTTGCCGCGCAAGCTAAAAACCGCCTGTGTTTGTACGTTTCGGGCTTTAGTAATGGAGCCGCTGGCCGAGTCGCCTTCGGTTATAAAAAGCGTGGTATTGAAGCGGTCTTCGTTTTTGAGGTCAATGAGGTGGGCGCGGCAGTCGCGGAGTTTTTTGTTGTGCAAATTGGCTTTTTTGGCGCGTTCGTTGGCCAATTTTCTAATACCCGACAGTTCTTTGCGCTCGCGTTCCGACTGCTCAATGCGCTTTTTCAACGCCTCTTTGACCGCAGGGTTCATGTGCAAATAGTTGTCGAGTTTTGACTTGATAAAATCATTGATAAAAGTCCTGATGGTAAGACTACTGGGGTCGGGCGAGATATTGCTTGACCCCAGTTTGGTTTTAGTTTGCGACTCAAAAACGGGTTCTTGCACTCGGATGCTCACCGCAGCCACTATCGAAGCCCGCACATCTTCTACGGCATAGTCTTTGCCAAAATGCTCGCGCACGCAGTCCACCACCGACTGCCGAAAAGCCATGAGGTGCGTACCGCCCTGGGTGGTATATTGGCCGTTTACAAACGAGTAATATTCTTCGCCATATTGGTTGCCGTGGGTCATAGCTATCTCAATATCAGCACCTTTCAAATGAATAATTGGGTAACGAATGTCCTCTTCTTTGGCTTTGCCGCGCAGCAAATCCAGCAAGCCATTTTGTGAAACGAATTTTTGGCCGTTGAAATTGATAATCAAACCAGCGTTGAGATAGCAATAATTCCAAATCAAATTATCAAGAAATTGTGGTATAAAATGATAATTTTTGAAAATGGTGTTGTCTGGTTCAAACACCATCAACGTACCATTTTTTTGCGTAGTTTCTTCCTCACCCGATTGGTTTATGAGTTCGCCTTTTTCAAATTCGGCCCATTTGGTTTTGCCATCTCTAAACGACTGCACCCGAAAATGATTGGAAAGCGCATTGACGGCCTTGGTACCTACGCCGTTTAGCCCCACCGACTTTTGAAACGCCCCCGAGTCGTATTTACCGCCCGTGTTTATTTTTGAGACGCAATCTACCACTTTTCCGAGCGGAATGCCGCGCCCATTGTCGCGGATTTCAACGCGGTGTTCTGATATTTTGATGTCAATGTTTTTACCAAAACCCATGGTATGCTCATCAATAGAGTTGTCCATGATTTCTTTTACTAACACATAAATACCATCGTCGGCGGCAGCGCCGTCGCCGAGTTTTCCAATGTACATACCTGGGCGCAGGCGAATGTGTTCTTTCCAATCAAGCGAGCGAATGCTACTTTCGTCGTATTTTACTGTTTCGGCCATGTAGATTTGTTTTTTGGGTAAACGGCAGGGCAATTTGCACAGAATAGAGGCGTTGTTCCAAACAAGTTCTCAAAAAATTTATACACCAAATTTGGTTTTGTATTGAATTATAAACTTACTTTGTAATTCAAAGTTCTTTTTGGTTGTCAATTCTTGCAAAAATGTATAGTTAATATGTGCGTTTTGTACATATCGGAAAAGTTATACAATAAGCGTAAATAATGGTCAAAAACAAGAAAAAAGTTTAAATCCTTAAAAAAGTTACGTTACTTTGTTGCCCCGTTTACGTTGATAATAAAGGCACTTGAGTAGCTATTTCAAATCCAGTGTAATCCTTTTTATTTCGTTTTTACATTAACCAAATTTATGAAAAAGACACAATCGTTTGTTTCCTTTCTTGCATTAAAGCATTTTGTTAGTGGTGTTGTGTTGGCTACTTTTTTGGTAAGCAACGTTTGGGCACAAGTGCCATCTGCGCCGTCGGCCCCTGCGCCAAGCCAACCCGCTGGCAACCAAGGCCGCCCGTCGGGCCAACCCGCTGGCAATCAAGGTCGCCCGTCGGGCCAACCCGCTGGTACTGCACCAAGTAGCACTACTCCACAAGCTACCAACGGCAACCAAACCACCAACACCACCGACACGCCCGATGTAAATGCCGATAAAATAGAAAAGGTAAAAGAAACAGGCTTAAAAACTACTATTAAAGGCGATTCGGTTGAGCAAGCCCAAAAAGCCAAACTACAAGCCTTGCGCAATAAGATTTTTGGCACGCAG
The DNA here is from genome assembly GCA_004293645.1 of Cytophagia bacterium. GTDB lineage: Bacteria > Bacteroidota > Bacteroidia > Cytophagales > Spirosomataceae > REAB01. The sequence goes on from REAB01000057.1 coordinate 4,758, forward strand.
ATCTTTAACAACCCCAATCTTACTTTTACCCCTTCTTCAAACATAGCAACTCCACGCGACTATACCATTGGGCCGAAGGACAATTTGACAGTGTATATTTATGGTTATTCGCAAAATACCATTGAGTTGGCTGTAACTTCTGAAGGCTTCGTATCCATACCGCGCGTTGGGCTGGTGCAGTTGAGTGGCCGTACCATTGATCAAGCGCAAAAAGAATTGATTCAACGTTTGTCGCCCTATTATTACAATTTAGGAATGCCCAACGCGCCTGGCGCAAGTACTTATTTGCAAATTGCGCTGGCTCAAATTCGTACCATCCGCGTAACCGTACTGGGCGAGGTTATTACGCCTGGCACTTACAATATTTCTTCTTTATCGACGGCATTGGACGCGCTCTATTCAACGGGCGGCCCCAACGAATTGGGTTCGTTTCGGGAAATAAAAGTAGTACGCAAGAACAAGCCAGTTGCTACCATAGATTTATATGAGCAGGTATTGACGGGTTCTTTATCTACCGACGTTCGCTTGCAAGACAACGATGTTATATTTGTAGCACCTTACAAAAAAAGAATTGAACTCAAAGGAACTTTCAAACGCCCTGGTCTGTACGAGCTGTTGCCCACCGATACTTTCAGAAAAGCCCTTGAATTTGCGGGAGGTTTTAATGAGGTTGCCTACACCGCCCGGTTGTTGATATACGGCATTACAGCCCGCGAACGCCGCGTAACCGATTTGTCGTCAAAAGAATTTGACACCTATATTCCTTCAAATGGCGATGAAATTTTGGCCGACGAAGTCTTGACCCGTTACGAAAACATGGTTACCATCACTGGCCCTGTGTTTAGACCTGGGTTTTATTCGTTGGAAAGCAACAAAACACTGCTGCAACTCATCAAAAGTGCCGATGGTTTGAAAGGGGAAGCTTTTATTGGCCGTATCAACGTAGTTCGTACCCGCGAAGATTTGTCGGTAGAAACAATTTCGTTGAATTTGGCCGATATGATAAACGGCAAAACCAGCGATTTGCAACTCATGCGCGAAGACCAGATTATTATTCCTTCTAAGTTTGAACTGCGCGAGCCTGCTGTTATTACCATACGCGGCGAAGTAAACAAAGGGTCTCTGGAAATGCCCTTCAATACCAATATGACCGTCGAAGATGTAGTGCTGCAAGCGGGTGGTTTTAAGGAAGCTGCCGCCAATACGCAAATTGAAGTAGTGCGCCGCCGCCGCGATGTCAATTTACAATTATCTGATGCCGCCATATCAAAGGTTTTTTTGGTAAATGTAAACCCCGACCTAACCCTCGATGCCGACGATAGCCGATTTGTGCTGGAACCTTACGACGAAATCATTGTGCGGCCTGCTTCCAATTATCAATCTCAGACTTTCATTACTGTAAAGGGCGAAGTGTTGAATCCTGGCGAGTACGGCCTCAAAACAAAAGACGAAAAAATATCAGACCTTGTTAAACGTTCTGGTGGCCTTACTGCCCAAGCCTACGAGCGGGGTGCTACGCTGCGCCGCACTGTGGCCCTGAGCGAGGAAGAGTTAGCGGTTCGTAATAAATCAATTCTTGCCATTGGCGACGATGCAAAAAAAGGTAAGTTTGAAGCAGAAACCGTAACAGCCACAACGCAAGATGCCATTGGTATTGATTTGGAACGAATCATGAAAGATCCAGGCGGCCGCGAAGACATGATTTTGCAAGATGGCGATATCCTTGATATTCCCAAGCGTTTAGAAACGGTGCGTTTGCAAGGCCAAGTGCTTCACCCAGCTACTGTCAAATACCGCGTCGGCGATAGCTTTACCGATTATATTTCGCAGGCGGGCGGTTTTACGCGTGGCTCGCTGCGCCGCAAGTCGTACGTTATTTACCCCAATGGCTCAGTTGACCGCACGCGGAAGTTCTTGTTTTTCAATATTTATCCCCGTGTAGAGCCTGGCTCCGACGTGATTGTGCCAAATCGCACCGCATCAGATTTGTTGGAAGCCCAACAAGCAGCGCAGTCAATCATTGGCCTATCGCAAACGGTACTGTTACTTTTCACCTCAATAATAGCAATTACGTCTTTTAGTAAAAAATAGTTTCGCATTAAAAAGTAGCCAAATTATGGAACAACAAAATCAAAACGCGCTCGCCCCCAAAGCGCTCATTCTGAAGTTTATTGAGATAAAAAACAATATTTTAAAATATTGGTGGGTCGTTGCTTTGTTGGTGCTTGTGGGTGGGGGCATTGGATTCTACATAGACTCAACCCTCGTCAAGCACGACAAATACATGGCTTCTATTACCTTCAGTGTGAGCGGTGGTAGCGGGCAAGAAATGGGCGGCGGTTTCGGCAGCTTGCTGGGAATGCAAATGCAAAGTGGCGGAGACGGCAATTTGTTTGCGGGCGAAAACCTGTTTTATATGCTCAAAACCCGTCCCGTTTTGGAGCGGGCACTCTTGACCCCAGTTGACATGGGCAACGGTAAGCAGGAGCTTTTTATTAATTATTACATTGATTCAACCTTTGTAAAACAAGACGACTGGGAACCCTACGACTCGCCCTTTCTGAAAATACGCATTAAACCAGGTACTTTACCCAGCAAATTGACCTTGATTGAGCAACAAATGGTAGATTTTATTGTTTATCGAGTGCGCAGAGAAACTGAGATTACTGTTTTAAACACCAAGACCTCGTTTATAGAGCTACGGAGCAAACTCGAACACGAGCTACTCTCAAAGGCTTGGCTTGAATTGTTGCTGGAAACTATGCAAGCACGCTACCAAGAAACTCAAACACGCAAGTCTTACAAAATGCTCCGTAACATGGAAAAACGGGCTGATTCGTTGGCCAGGATGTTGAACAGTAGCGAAAGCCAATTGGCGAGAGTTACCGACCTAAACGAAATGGTGGTAGATCCAACGGCAAAAGTGCAAGAATTACGCATAGGTCGCAAATCTAGCTTCATTAGTTCACTTTATTTAGAAACCCAGCGCAGCATTGAAAACCTACGCATGACAATTATCAAAGAAACGCCCCTTTTTACAGTCATTGAGCCTGTTCACTTGCCGCTCGAAGTAAGTAAATTTGAATTGCAAAACATGAAATTTGGCATTGCAATTGGGCTATTTTTGGCAATTATCATCATTATACTTCGCCAAACCTACCTCGATGCCATGAAAGAATTGAAGCCCATAATCACCAAAAAACAATAGATATTATCCACATTATGGCTCAAGCAGAGGAAATAGTTATTAAACCAGGCCACGCCGCCAAAAACTATTGGCGCGATTTATTGAAGAGCCGTGAGTTGCTCTGGATTTTGGCCAAGCGCGACCTGTCGGTTCGGTACAAACAAACTACCATTGGAGCTGGCTGGGCCTTGATTCGGCCTTTTGCCACTACTATTGTGATGGTTTTTGCGTTTGGGAAAGTAGCCAAATTAAAAGGCGACCTCGGCGTGCCTTACCCGCTTATGGTGCTGGCAGGCATTACTATTTGGAGTCTGTTTGCTAATACTTTTACGCAGATTAGCCACAGTATTTTGCTCAATTCCAATCTGATTACCAAAGTGTATTTCCCGCGCTTGGTGATGCCGCTGAGTTCGGTGGTGGTCGGGCTGGTAGATTTTCTGATTTCGCTCATGCTTTTTGTAATTGTAGCGTTTTGGTACCAATATTTTCCTACCGAAAACTTGATATACCTTCCCCTTTTTGTATTGCTAACGTTGCTGTCTTCGTTGGCCTTTGGGTTGTTTTTTTCGGTTGTTAATGTGCGGTTTAGAGACATTGCCCAATTGGTGCCTTTTTTAGTGCAAATCGGTTTTTATGCTTGCCCCATTGCGTACAGCAGCAGCCAAGTAGAGATGAGCCGCCAAGTGTGGTGGTACGATTTTTATTACCTCAACCCCATGGTGGGTATCATTGATGGTTTCAAGTGGTGCTTGCTCGGCAATGCCTCCTTTTTCAGAGTGGAAAGCCTTTACAGCACCGTTGGCTTCGTTGCGGTGGTACTTTCAATCGCAATTTACTATTTCAGACGCCAAGAAAATTCATTTGTTGACTACATTTGATTACTTTTGGGGCGTATTAATGAGATAAGTACCGCATGAAAGTTATCGTTGCTGAAAATATTGGAAAAAAATATATTATTGACCACCAAAAAGCAGGCCGACAAGGCTATACTTTTCGGGATAGTTTCTCCGAAAAAATAAAGCATTTTTTTGGGCAAGGCGACCAAGACGAAATCGAAAAAGAAGAGTTTTGGGCACTGCGCGACGTAAGCTTTGAAATTACCCAAGGCGACCGCGTGGGCATCATTGGCCACAACGGGGCGGGCAAATCTACGCTGCTCAAAATTTTGAGTAAAATAACCGAACCTACCCACGGCAAAATAAGCCTCACGGGCCGCGTGGCCAGTTTATTGGAAGTAGGTACGGGGTTTCATCCAGAGCTTACAGGCCGCGAAAATATCTTCTTGAACGGGGCTATTTTGGGCATGAAACGCCACGAAATAAAACAAGCATTTGATGCCATCGTAGATTTTGCGGGTGTGGAGCAATTTTTGGATACGCCCGTTAAACGCTATTCGTCTGGAATGTACGTGCGCTTGGGCTTTGCTATTGCCGCCCACCTCAATCCTGAAATTTTAATTGTTGATGAAGTACTCGCCGTAGGCGATGCCGAGTTTCAAAAAAAATGCCTCGGCAAAATGCGCGACGTGTCAGAAAGTGGTCGTACGCTGCTCTTTGTGAGCCACAATCTAACGGCCGTACAGGCACTTTGCAACAAAACATATTACTTTGAACGTGGGCAGCTTAAAATGCAAGGCGACACCAAACAGGTGATTACCAACTATTTGAGCCATATTGCTACTACTAAACTCGTCCACACTTGGGAAACGCCCGAAGAAGCACCTGGCAACGACGAAGTCCGCATTAGAAGTCTTCAAGTATTGCCCACTTATCAAGATGATTTACGCCACATTGACGTAAGAACGCCCTTGAAAATTAGAATTGAATTTTGGAATAACTTTGACCAAGCCGACCTCAACCTCAGCGTACACTTGAACGCTTACACGGGTGAGTGTATTTTTAACGTGGGTACGCAGTCGCAGACTTTTAGTAAAGGGCTGGTAATGGCCGAGTTGGAAGTACCAGGCAATTTTTTGAACGACGGTACGTACGTAGTTTCGGTGATGCTCGTCAAAGATACTTCGACGGTGCTCTACCAAATGCCCGAAGCACTAAGTTTTGAAGTAGAAGATTACCGCGAAAGTAACCTCACTTGGTATGGAAAATGGCCTGGTTATGTGCGTCCCCACTTAAATTTTCAAATTAGCCAGTCTGAAGTATTGGTTTGAAGCCATGATCAACGTTACAAAAACATATCTCCCCAATTTTGACCAATACGTGGGCTATCTAAAAGAAATTTGGGATAGGGCACAGCTGACCAACGACGGCCCGATGGCCCGTAGGTTGGAGGCCGAATTGAAACAATATTTGGGTATTGACCACTTGTATTTTTGTGGAAATGGCACCATTGTGTTACAGATTGCGCTCAAAATGCTCAAAAAGCAAGGCGAAGTGATTACCACACCTTGTTCTTACGTAGCAACTACCAACGCCATCATTTGGGAGAATTGTACCCCCGTTTTTGCCGATATAGACGCTGCCACTTTTTGCATTAATCCCGATTTGGTAGAAGCGGCCATTACTGAGCGCACCATTGCCATTATGGCCACGCACGTATATGGCAACGCCTGCGACGTGGAGCGGCTGCAAAAAATTGCCGATAAGCACGGCCTCGCCCTGATTTATGACGGAGCCCACGCTTTTGGCGTAAAACTCAACGGACGCTCGCTGTTGTCTTATGGCAATTTTACCACTTGTAGTTTTCACGCTACCAAGCTATTTCATACCGTAGAAGGCGGCATGATTGTGATGGGCGACCCCACCATTGACCCCGAAGTGAAGTTTATGCGGTCTTTTGGGCACCAAGGTAACGATTATTTTTCGGTGGGTGTTAATGCCAAAAATTCCGAAATCCACGCGGCCATGGGCTTGTGTAATCTGCCGCAAGTGCCGCACCTCATTGCTGCCCGCAAAGCCATCTGCGACCTGTACGACGCGCAGCTCAACCTGTCGAAATTGCAACGACCTATTTTGGTGCCTGGTTTAGAATATAATTACGCCTATTATCCTGTCGTTTTCGAGTCGGAAGAGAAGCTGGAAGAAGTCTGTGCCGCACTTGCGCAATCGCAAATTATCCCACGCCGCTACTTTTATCCTTCGCTCAATACGCTGCCCTTTTTAAAAACTACGCAACCTTGCCCCGTTTCCGAAAGTATTTGTGAGCGCGTGGTGTGCTTGCCGTTGCACGCCGAACTACCCCACGAAGATGTGCTGCGCATTGCGGCCATTATCAACCAAAACCTTTAAAAAACAAGCATGACGGCCTTTTATATACTCAGTTTGGGAGTATTTGTTTGGTACGTTGGCCACCTTGCTACGCGCATGGCGCGGCCTTCGCTCGTTGAGTGGCTTCTGTGCAGCTTTATGCTATTTACGAGTAGCATCATTGCCACTGGCTTTGTGCTGTCGGCCTTGAATTTGACCAACAATGCCCCTACTTGGGCTATTTCTGTTTTTATTCCAGCTACTGTTTTGGGTTGGTTTTTTAAAAAAATAGTCCCTCCGTTACCTCATTTTTCGCCACTTAGCCTCCTTCAACAACGCGGCAGGATAGCAGGACGCTGGTATCAAAGTTTGACTCTTTTCTTGAAATACAGTTTTTTGGCCATGGCACTCACGCTGTTGATAGTGGGCGTTACCAATTTATTACTGGTGCTGTTTACCGTTCCCAATGTTTGGGACAGCATGACGGGGCACCTCAACCGCGCGATGCAGTATGTGCAGCGTGGCACAATGGCTCACTTTGGCGGCACAAACTGGAACATGGACACGTATCCAAAAAGTGTCTGTACCATTCAGATTTATTCTTTTTTGATGACGGGGCGCTTTGAAAACGCCTTCAAGTTTATTCATTTTTTGTCTTATTGGGTGGTGCTGGTAGCGGTTTTTGGCATGGCCCAACGCATTGCCAAAAACCTATCGGCCAGCTTTTTTTGCGCGCTAAGTTTTGCGTTGTTCCCCAATTTTTTGATTCAAGCCACCGCCACCGAAACCGACAACGTACTGGCTGCTTATTTTAGCTCGTTGCTTTATTTTGTGTTTTCTTTTCGCAACACCCGTGAGCCACGCTACTTGTATTGGGCGGCTCTTTGTTTTGGGGTAGCACTGGGGCATAAAATTACTTTTGTGCTGCTTTGGCCTTCGTTATTTGTTATTATGGGCTATGCCGTTTTTATTTACCCCAAGTTGGCCAAGTTTCAGTTGAGTCGTATTTTGAAGGTAATAGACTGGTTGTCAATCACAAAGCTGGGCGTAGCCATTGTTATTTGTGTTTGTATTTGGGGGCTTCCTACGGGTTATCTAAAAAATATTGAAGTGTTCGGGCATCCCATTGGCCCACCTACCGCGCTCAAACACCAGTCTATCGAACGTGCCACTTCAAACGGTGGCCTGCGCAATTTATTTGAGCAAGGCTCGCGCAATGTGGTCAGATACGCTTACGATTTTGTAAATTTGGACGGTTTGCGCAATATAGCTGTATTTGAAAAAGCCAACCAAACCATGCGCAAACCGCTCATCTGGCTCGAAGGCAAGCTCAAGATGCGTTTGGACGAAACCACCGAGTTCACCATCGGTTCGTTTCGATTTTCGCAGCCTTTTTACGTTTATTACGCCAATCCTTACTGGGGTATTTTGGGATTCGCGCTCATTTTTCCACTTATTTTTTTGGTATTGGTGGGGTTGGTGCGCTCGCCCGTGCATTTTGTTTTGGCAGTTGCGTTTTTGTTGCACTTTGCGGCACTCTCTTACTCCGCTCCCTACGACCCTTGGAAAGGTCGGTATTTTCAACAAACGGCGTTGTTTGGTGTGTTGTTTTTAACCTTATTTTTCTCAAAAAAAATCAGCCTCGAAAAGTCAAATCAATACAAATTACTCAAAACCTACGTGGGTGCTTTGATATTAACTGTTTGCGTTTCGGCCATACTATTGGTGTTTTTGAACATCAGAAGCCTACCTTTAGCAGCCTTGGGGCGGCCTTCTGCTTTTAATACCGACCGCCTGACCATGATGACATTTTCTCGGCCCGATACTGAGGTAGCTTACAAGCGTTTTGAGGAACTTGTGCCAGATACTGCCACCGTGGCGCTCGGTACCATCAACGATGACTTTGAGTACCCGCTTTTTGGCAAAAACCTCACGCGGCGGCTCATTCCCATCAATCCGTTTGAGCAAGGTTTGCAACCCATTCCCAAAGAAGCCCAATATTTGTTTTTTTCTAAAAACGTAATCAAACCCCTCCCCACCGACATCAGGCTGGGCACCGATACCACCATGACTGAGGGCGTAGTAGTGGCAGCCGAGGATTACTATTTACGAATTTTAAAATAACCGTTGGACTAATTTGAAAATGAGACAATTTGAAAATCCACTTGATTATCAGTATTTTATCTTATATTTCTCAAACCTTAAACCTTAAATCCAAAAATATGCGCATCGCCATTATGCAACCTTATTTTTTGCCCTACATTGGTTATTTACAGCTGATGCACGCGGTTGATAAATTTGTGTTGTATGACGACGTGAATTATATCAACAAAGGGTGGATAAACCGCAATCGGCTGCTGGTAAACGGCCAAGAATACTTGTTTACGGTACCACTCAAAGAAGCCAGTCAGAACAAACTTATCAACCAAATTGACCTCAGCGACGACCTGCTTTGGCGCAGCAAACTGCTCAAAACCATTGAGCAGGCTTATAAAAAAGCACCTTTTTATGCAACGGTATCGAAAGTGGTGGAAAAAATTCTGAATTTGGAGGCGCAAAACACCGCCCAGCTTATTTTTGAAAGCCTCGAAATAGTGCGCGAGTATTTGCAAATAGAAACCGAAATCATAAAAAGCTCGACCATTTACGACAATAGCCACCTCAAAGCGCAGGAACGAATCGTTGATATTTGTTTGCAAGAAAAAGCCACGCACTACATCAATCCGATTGGCGGCGTAACCTTGTACGACAAAACGGCTTTTACAAATCAAGGTTTACAATTGAGTTTTATTAAATCAAAACCTGTTCAATATCAGCAGTTTAAGCATAATTTTGTGCCGTGGCTTTCGATTATTGACGTAATGATGTTCAACGATGTGCCTACCATTCAACAATTTTTAGAAGAATTTGAACTTGTGTAATTATGGCAAACGTAGTAATTTTTGGAGTATTAGACACCGCCGAACTGGCCTGGTATTACCTCACCCACGACTCGCCGCACACCGTGGTAGCTTTTTGTATCAACTGCGAATACTTGAAAGAAACCCAGTTTCACGGCTTGCCAGTGGTGGCGTTTGAAGACGTAGAAACGATTTATTCGCCCGCTGAGTTTCAGTTTTTTGCGCCCATGACAGGCCGAAAAATGAACAAAAACCGCGAAAAAATATACAACGAAGCCAAGGCAAAGGGCTATGAACTAATCAGTTATGTAAGTTCTAAAGCTACTACTTTTCAAAATGAAATTGGCGATAATTGCTTTATTTTGGAAGACAACACCATTCAGCCTTTTACCAAAATTGGCAACAATGTGGTGTTGTGGAGCGGCAACCACATTGGGCACCACGGCCACATCAAAGACCACGTTTTTTTTACTTCGCAGGTGGTGCTTTCGGGGCATTGCGTGGTGGAGTCGTACTCGTTTTTTGGGGTCAATGCCACCGTCCGCGACTACCTGCACATTGCCCAAGGTACGCTGGTGGGCATGGCCGCCGCCGTAACCCGCAACACCGAAGAATGGGGCGTATATGTGGGCAACCCCGCCGTCAAAAAAGGTTTACCCAGTTACGAAGTTTATTGATTCATGCTTGATTTTTCGGTTATAATTGTCAATTACAAAACACCAAAAATGACCGCCGACTGCGTGCGGTCGGTGCTTGAACATACGCAAGATGTTGGCGTAGAGGTAATTGTGGTTGACAATCATTCCCAAGACGACAGCAAAGCCATCGTTACGGGCGAGTTCCCATCTATTACCTGGATTGACATGGGCTACAATGCGGGCTTTGCCCGCGCCAACAACGCGGGTATGCGCGTAGCCAAAGGCCAAAATATGGTTTTGCTCAACTCAGATACACTTTTGATTGACGACCTGCTGGCCAAAACCGCCGCACACTTAGAGCAAGACCCCGACGTGGTGGCTTGCGGTGGTATTCAATTATATCCCGATTTGACCGAGCGGCCTTTCTTCAAAAGCCTTGCTACGTTTAGGCGTTTTCAATTTATTTATCCGCCGTCGGGGTTTATAGACAAGGTTTTGCTAAAACTTTACCCCGACTCTCAGCATATTGATTCTGAGCAAGTTGATTGGATTCCTGCTGCTTTTTTGGTGGCTCGGCGCACCACCGTTGCGCAAGCGGGAATGTTGGACGAGCAGTTTTTTATGTACGGCGAAGATACCGACTGGAACTGCCGACTGGGGCGCGTGGGCAAACTCAAAGTCTATAACGACTGCCGCTACATTCATTACGAATGGGGCAGCCACCCCGAGCGCAAGGGGCAAGTTATTACGGTTATCAATCGAATTTTGCCGCAAATCACGGTGTCGAACCTAGTTTGGACGCGCAAAGAACACGGCGTAGGGCAGTTTTTGATTTTGATGTTCAATTATTGGTTGATGGTACCCGTTTATTTTGCTTGGAAAATGGCGTTGAACGTCAAAGATTTAACCAATCCGTTTGCCCAATTAGAAAACCAAGTTAAATATGCCCAAAGCGTGGGCGTGGTATCTCGTTTTTTTGGCAAAATTTTGTTCAAAAAAAAGTATTTTTACAAAATTTGAGCAGCACCCTATTTTGAAAACCATCCTTTTTGTTAGCCACGATGCCAATCGGGCAGGAGCGCAAATTGTATTATTACAGCTCATTCGTCAGCTGCGACTTTGCCAAGTGCCCATGTGCTTGTTGCTGTGCGGCGATGGGCCTTTGGAGGCTGAGTTTCAGGCCGAAACTACCGTCATAAAGCTACCAAAACTCAAAAAGCAACTTTGGGGAAACACGCCCGACCGCTTGCTCAATATGCTCGGCGTGTTGTCAAAATTGCAACAGAAAGACTACGAGAATCAGTTCCAACAGTTTGAAAATAAACTACTTAGCTTAGATATTGGCCTTGTATTTTTGAATACCATTGCTACGGCTACGTATTACCCTCAAATTGAGTTTCTGAAAACGCCCGTTGTGCTGTTTGCGCACGAGCTTGAAATGTCGGTGAAGATGTACAGCCAGCCTCACGAGCTGCGCCGCGTGTTGCAACACACCAACCACCTGCTGGTAGTAGCCCAAGCGTTGGCCAATTTTTATGCCATTAATTATGATTTCCCGCGCCAAGATATTTCTATTTTTACGTTGATTGAGATTGAGGCTATTCTCCAAAAAATTGAAGCAGGGCGGCAGGCCAAGATTCGGCAACAACTCAATATTCCAGCCAATGCCATTGTGATAGGCGGCTGCGGCAACGCCGAACTCCGAAAAGGAAACGACCTTTTTTTGATATTGGCCCAAATGGTGTTGAAAAAATACCCCGAAAATGTGTATTTTATGTGGGTAGGTTTGCGCGAAGATAGCGAATTGTTTGCGCTACAAATGTTTGATATTCAAAGACTTGGCTTGCAAGATAAAATATTTTTGGTTGAGCCTACTTCGCAAGTATTTGACTACACCACGCAGTTTGATATTTTCGCGCTCACCTCGCGCGAAGACCCTTACCCGCTCGTGGCGCTCGAAGCCGCGCTCAACGAAACGCCCATTGTGTGCTTTGCCCAGTCGGGTGGTATTCCAGAACTGGTGCAAACCGACGCGGGCGTGGTGGTGCCCTATTTAGATATGGAGGCCATGAGCAGCGAAATAGGCGCGTTGATTGACGACGTTGCCAAGCGCAAAACACTGGGAAAAACGGCCCAAAAGCGTGTTTTAGAAATACACAACACCGAACAAAGCGTGGCAAAAATTACGCAAATACTGCAACAAGTAAGCGCGGAGCAAAACCTTTTTAATAAAAAAACTGTTTAAAAAAGGCATACTTGTTACTTATCATTTTGCCCTTTGGCGTTTATTATTATGGATATTTTACAGCGCATACTCCATGAAATCGTGGATTTTTTTCGAGTTGGGGGAGTAGTAGAAGCCGTTAGTACGGGTAACTATCGCTTTTTTTTAACACTCGATGGCTTCATGTGGCTTTTAGCACCGCTGGCTCCATTTATTATTTTGGGCGAGCTACTGTGGTTGTTGGCCATGAAGCGTTTCACCAAGACTAAATACAAAGTAACACTCACCATTATTGCCGTAAACAGGGCATTGGGGCATATTCTTAGCTTTGGTGCCATGGCTTTTTGCATCAATGTGTTTGAAAAATACGCCATTTTTCAGACCTCCTACAAGTGGTATTGGTTTATATATGCGTACGTTGTGTATGAGCTGGGGTCGTTTATTCACCATTATCTTTCGCACAAAGTGCGGGTGCTGTGGTGTTTGCACGCTGTGCATCATTCTTCTGAAGACCTCAACTCGTCGGTAACGCTTACTACTTTTTACTTGGAAAACATTTACACTGAAATACTCCAAACTACCTTTTGTATGTTGATGGGTCTCACACCAGAGATGTATTTTGTAATTATGGTCATTGACAGCATTTGGGGGGCATTTATTCACATCAGCGAAGACACCATCAAAGACGGCAAACTGGGCTTTTTGGACAAGATTATGCTCACGCCGTCGAGCCACCGTGTGCACCATGCCAAGCACCCGCTGTATCTTGATACCAATTACTGCTCAGTGCTAAAAATTTGGGACGTGATATTTGGCACTTATCAAAAAGAAGAAAAAGGCGTGCCTTTGGAATACGGCATAACGCGTCCCATCAATGCCCAGAGTTTTATGGACGTTTATTTTGGCGACTTGGTCTTACTTTGGGAAGATATCAAGACTGCTCCGGGACTTGCCAATAAGTTTTTGTACATTTTTATGCCACCTGGCTGGCAGCACGACGGCAACGGCATGACAGCCCGCGACGTACGCAAAGAATATTTGACCCTCGAACAAAAGCAGGGAGCTTCTGCCTAATTAAAGTTAGACTTATTCAGCAGATAAATAGCTAAAAGCAAAGTCTGTTTCATTGCCTAACTATTTGATTGGTAGTTAATTGCTCCCCAAATGGCCAATGACTATTGACCACTGACTACTTCGGTGGCTGTTTTTTGTGTATTTTTGGCAAATCATTGAAGCGTATTTTTTTAAAATTGGCTTCTAAGTGCCTCGTTTTACACATGAAAATTTTGTTTTTTACGCCTACTGGTGCGCGAACAGGCTCAGAAATGGTGCTTTGGTACCTCGTGAAGCACTTGGCCAACAGCAACATTGAAACGGCAGTGTATGCCTGTCAAGCAGGAGAATTGTTTGCCAAAAACTCGCCCGCTCATCATACCTACATTCACCGATTTCGGCGTGGAATGCCCTACTATATTTTTGAGGCCATTTATCACCGTATTTTGGGAGTAACCCCCGAAGAGTCGTACATTAAGTACATTCATCGCCGCTTTAAACCCGATTTTTGGTACATCAACACCATCACGATGCCGCACTTGGCCGCGCTTGCGCGCAAAATGGGGGTTCCATACATTGTGCACGTCCACGAACTGCTCGATATGTTTGACGACATTCGCAACGAGGCGTTTTCGGGTATGTTAAATGGGGCAACGGCCAGCATTGGGTGTTCGAGTGTGGTGGCCGAAACGTTGCAAAAAATGGGTATTCCCAATGTGCGGCTCTTACATTCTTTTATTGACACCCAAAAAATCAAGTTACAGCAAGATGTACTGGCCATCAAGCGCAACCTGCATATTCCCGAAACGGCCTACGTTTGGCTCATGTCTGGCACCATGTGTATGCGGAAAGGCTACGATATGATACCCGATTTACTCCAAAACCTCCCCAAAAATGCCTATATTGTGTGGCTGGGCAGCGGCAGTCCGTATGGCGTAATGGGCTACTTGGAGGAGCGCGTACGCCGCGAAAACTTAAATTTTATAGCACTGGGAGCCAAAGGCGAAGCCGACTACTACGACTATCTCAATATGTGCGATGGGTTTGTACTTACCTCGCGCGAGGACCCCTTTCCGCTGGTGATGATTGAGTCGGCGTACTTGCAAAAACCTATTGTAGGCTTTAACTCGGGAGGCATTAGCGAGTTTGTACAGCCTGGAATGGGGCAAGTTGTACCCGCTTTTGACATACCACTTTTGGCCAAAACCATGCAACAAGTAATGAGCGGCGAGATAACCATTGACAAACAAAAACTACGCGCACGCGCTTTGGAGTTTGACGTGAACCAGCAATTGGTGCATTGGCAAAAGTTGCTACAAACGCTCGAAAAATAGCCACAAAATGACTTTAGCTTTTACCATTTGTTCTATCAATTATTTGGCGCAAGCCCGTACCCTCGGCGACTCGCTGCGACGCACCAATCCGCACATTCGATTTGTGATTGGACTGGTGGACAGGCTCGACAAAGCCAACCTCCCCGCCGATAAATATCCCGATTATGAATTATTAGAGTTGCACCAAATTGGCATCAATAAACTCGACGAAATGTGCGCTCACTACAACATAACCGAGTTAAACACCGCCGTCAAACCCTATTTTATTCGGTATTTTTTTGAGCACATTTCGCAGGTTACCAATGTAGTTTATTTTGACCCAGATATCATTGTTTATCAGGAACTTAATGGCTTAGAACAGCAACTCCAACAAAGCGATTTTGTGCTAACGCCGCATTTGATTACCCCACTCAACGACCAAAAAACGCCCAACGAACTCCACCACCTCAACACGGGTGTGTATAATTTGGGGTTTATTGCGCTGCACAAAAGCCCTCAAACGGTGGCGTTTGTGAAATGGTGGGAACAGAAACTTTTTGATGAATGTAAAATAGATCTTTGCAACGGCCTTTTTGTAGATCAGCACTGGGCTGACTTTATCCCCGTTTTTTGGGAAAATACCCACGTCGAAAAGCATTTTGGCTACAATGCCGCCTATTGGAACCTGCACGAACGAACGTTTTCGGAACGCGCTGGCACGCATTTTGTGAACGAAATGCCCGTGGTATTTTTTCATTACAGCGGCTACGACCCCCAGAAGCCATTGCTTATTTCCAAATACCAAGACCGCTTTGACTTTTTGCAACGCCCTGATTTACAACCACTTTTTTTATTTTATCACCAAGAATTAACCCGCAACCAGAACGAGTATTACCGCCAATTTGCTTGTTATTACATCAAAAAAGAACCCGTTTACAAATACCAGCGGCTCAGAAAATGGCTGCGTAGCCCCTTTGTAAAACTGCTCGAAAAGCTAAATGGAATGCCAAAATCTTGATATATGACCTGTGTTTTCACCGTTTGTACCGCCCAACAATACCCTTTTGCCCAGCAACTTGGCAACAGTCTGCCCGTTGGCGTGTTGTTTAAGATAGGTTTGGTAAAAGGCAATCTGAAAGCCGAAAATACGGTAGCAGTTGAAGAAATTGTAATACCAGATTTTGACCAAATGCAAGCCCGCTACAACGACGACGCGCTTGTGGCGGCCTGTAAGCCATTTTTTGCGCATTATTTTTTATCACAACCAGGCGTAGAGCAGGTTATTTATTTTGATGTTACCACGCAGCTTTTTGGCGACTTACAACTCATAACCACGCAACTCGCCACCGCCGACATCATATTGACTCCCCAATTGCGCTGGCCAATGGGCAAAGTGACGTATGGCGACGAAAAGCAGTTTTTGAACACGGGCTTGTACAACGCTGGATTTGTGGCGCTGCAAAAAAGCCAGAATACATTGGCATTTTTAGAATGGTGGCAGGCACGCCTCACCGACCGCGCGTTTTTTGATCTTTGCCACGGCATGTACCACGACCAACTCTGGCTCAATTTTGTGCCTGTTTATTTTGAAAAAGTAAAAGTTGTAAAAAATGAAGGTTGGAACGTAGGTCTGCACAACTTGCATGAGCGCGTAATCGGAACGAAGGGGGAAAACTGGTGGGTCAACAATCAAACGCCACTTTTATTTTTTAATTTTCGGGAATGTCTGTACCAAAGCAAAAATGGGACTGATATTTTGCAAAAATCTGGTACTAATCAGCTGGTTAATAGCTATTTGAAGTCAATAAAACTTGATAAAAGCTCTGCTCCCGTTTTTTCTCTTTACCAACAGCTCAATCCTGTGGTAGCTGCTTGGAAACGATGGCTTAAACAGAAACTTTTGTATATTATTGAGCAGATAAACTATTTTCCTATTTATCATTAATCCATTATTTGTGCAATATGGTTAGCATTTTTTGCGTTGTTTTTGCGATATTTGTGGAACAGCCCAACAACATTTAAATGGTTATTGGTGCAAGTTTACTCAACTCAGTTACTTACTTCTACTCCACAACCAGAAGCTACGATGTCAAAAATCTCGGTGGCACTTTGTACTTTTAACGGTGAGCGTTATATAAAAAAACAGCTACAAAGTGTTATAAATCAGGCACAAAGCATTGATGAGTTGATTGTATGCGACGACGGGTCGGCCGATAAAACGGTGGAAATATTGGCCGACATAACCCGTTCTGCTCCTTTTAAAACCCAACTTATACGAAATGAGCAACAACTGGGTTCTACCAAAAATTTTGAAAAAGCACTGCAATACTGCACAGGCGACATTGTATTTTTGTGCGACCAAGACGATGAATGGCATCCCCAAAAGGTGGCGCGTCAAGTTAGTTTTTTAAATTCAAACCCAGAAATAGAAGCAGTTTTTACCAACGCGAGCCTCATCAATCAACAATCTGAACTTACTGGTAGCACGCTTTGGGAGCAGATTGGGTTTGATGACAACAGCAAAAAAAAGTGGCAAGCAGGCCACGGCTACGAGCTTTTGTTTGGTAGTTATGTGGTAACGGGGGCAACTTTGGCCATCAGAAAAGACGCAATTGAAAGAATATTGCCCTGCCCTGATATTGACAAACAGCTTATTCACGATGGCTGGCTGGCTTTGGTGCTGGCACTCGAAAATAAAATTCAGTTTATTGACGAGTGTTTGTTGTACTATCGTATTCACGAGGCGCAGCAGGTGGGAACTGGGCAGCACCAACGCCCAACCACGCTGGTAGAACGACTAACACGCGACCGCCTTGAAAAACTAACTCCATTGCAAAATAAAGTCGAGTATTTAACAAAACTTTATGCGCTTTTGGCAGCCAGGTCGGGTTTTGACAAACACAAATTGCACCAATTAAAGGCCATGAAAGAGCATTTTGAGATAAGGACCCATTTGCCCCCCAACCGACTGGCCCGCGTGAAGCCCGTGTGGCACGAACTAACACAACAACGCTATCGGTATAGCAGCCAACGTTGGTGGCTGCCGTTATTTGGTGATATATTTGAATAGTTTTGACGATGAAATCTAAATCATTAATAGCCGTTATTGTTCCTATTTATAAGGCAGAGCTGACCGCTGCCGAAGAAATATCTTTGCGGCAATGCTTGACGGTTTTGCATCAATATCCTATTTTTATTGCCAAGCCACAGTCGCTTAATATAGATTTTTGGTTGCAAGCACACCCACAGCTTAGAATACATTGCTTTGATGATCACCACTTTGCGAGCACCAATACTTATAATAAACTGATGGCTTCTCCCAAGTTTTATGAGTCATTTGTGGAATTTGAGTACGTACTGATTCACCAGCTTGATGCGTTTGTGTTTGAAGATAAACTAACCGAATGGTGCAACAAAAAATGGGACTATGTAGGTGCGCCTTATCTTAAATCGAAACACTGGCAAGCCACCGAGCCATTTTTTTACAGCAACTACGAAAACCGTCTCAGCAGAATTTTGCTAAACGGCGGGCTATCGCTGCGAAATGTACGCGCGTGCCTGCGGTTTTTGAAAGTATATAACTGTTTTTTTGAAACTTGGAAAGGAAACGAAGACATGCTTTTTTCGCTTTCGGCTTCTCGGCTGTTTTGGTTACGTCCGTGGTTAAAATTACCCAGCTATCAAGAAGCGCTTTCGTTTGCATTTGAGCGAGAACCACAACGTTGTTTTGAACTCAACAACCAGCAGTTGCCCTTTGGTTGCCACGCTTGGGAACGCTACGACAAAGCATTCTGGAAAGCATTTATTCCTCAAAATACTATCAATCAATGATTAAACCAAATACAACTACTTTAATATACGACCGCGATGTAAGCGGGCATCATTTAGATTACCTCCAGTTTTTGGTAGAATATTTGGCTGAAGTACCCGCTTCAGTTCGTTCTTTTTTTGTGTTTGTGTTAAATCCAGAAGCCCAAAAACGATTTGCGCCTTATGAGTTGATGTTGCGGTTTCATTATCTTGCTGATTCTCAAATAAATAGCTTTGAGACCCAACAATCGGTGTTAAAACGCGCTGCTGCTGAGTTTGATTTACTCACCAAATTGGCCTCGCATTATCAAGCCAAACGACTGTTTTTTATGCACTTAGATGCTTTTCAGATTGAGTTGGGAAAAGCCCAGCACTGGAATCGGGGCATCGAAACGGCGGGAATCTTGTTTTTGCCTTTTCGCAAACAATACGAAAATGGCACCACCACCGCCAGCCGCTTGAAACGGGCAGTGCGTGGGTTGCGCAAATACCAACAAGTGAAGTGGATGCTCCAAAACCCCAATTTGAAGGAGGTGTTTTTTCTGAACGACCAAGACGGTGTAACCCAATACAACGAACGATTTGGAGGCTTTTTTGCGTATTTACCCGACCCAATTGACCAAAATTTGACCGTAGAAGCGTCGGTAGGAGCACTCAAAATAAAATACCAAGTACCCAACGAGCGTCTAATTTTTTTGATTTACGGCCATTTGTCTGCGCGTAAAAATATCCCCAATATCATGGCATCGCTTGGTGGACTTTCGGAAGAGCAACGTTCAAAAATATGCCTCTTGGTGTGCGGAGAACCCGAAAAAGGCTACGAACAAACGCTCTACGCAAGTATTGACGAAGCCAAAAAACTGCACCCAGAAGTGGCCGTCGTTACTCATTTTCAATTTTTTGACCCCGTTTTGACCAATGAAGTTTTCAAACTCGCCGACGTGGTTTTGGTGCCTTATATTCACTTTTTTAGTTCGAGCAATATTCTGGGGCTGGCGGCCAAATACCACAAGCCGCTCATTGCTTCTAAGCTGGGCATTATGGGGCAGTTGGTGCAGCAATATCAATTGGGCCAAATCATAAATCCCGAAAGCCAAGCAGAAATAAAGCAAGCCATGGAAGCACATTTAAACCATACTGCTCCCACCATCAATGGCCGTTCTTATTTGGAAGCCCACTCAAACGCGGTATTTTGCCAAAAAATACTGAAAATTGAAGGCATTGCCCATCATTGAAAACACTACTTCTTTCCATTAGAAGTGTGTAAAGTAATCCTCAAACAAAAACAAGCAGCAACTTTTTGATATTTTTGCGCATTACGAAGCCAAATCGTTTTTTTTTAAGTAGTTGAATAAAATTAGGTGGTTCGCCGCTGCGATGATATTATTTTTGATTTGTAATAAGGGGTAATTTGGTAGTAATAAATTGATAAACAGGCAATTACAACGAATTACTATAATTACAAATAATTCCGAATAAGTACTTATTGGCGAGAAAAATACGAAGACCAGTACCTTTAATTTAAAAGCCGCCTCAATCAGTAACCTTTTAGCATGACCACCAGCCAATTTATTGCCTCGCGTACCAACATCAGCGAACGCCAAGTTCAACACACAATTCAGCTACTCGACGATGGCGGTACGGTGCCGTTTATTGCCCGCTATCGAAAAGAACAAACAGGCCAACTCGATGAGGTGCAAATTGCCGACATCAAAACGCAATACGCGCAGTTTAAAGAAATAGAAAAACGCCGCGAGGCCATTTTGAAAAGCATAACCGAACAGGGCAAGCTAACGCCCGAACTCCAAAAAAAAATAAACGAAACGTACAACCTGACGCAACTCGAAGACCTGTATTTGCCTTATAAACAAAAACGCAAAACCCGCGCCATCATGGCCATTGAAAAGGGTTTGGAACCGTTGGCCCAGGCGATTTTTGCGGGCAAAGAACCCGACCCCGAACGCAAAGCAGCGCAGTTTCTGAACGACCAAGTGGCCACACCCGAAATAGCCTTGCAAGGCGCGCGCGACATCATGGCCGAGTGGATTTCGGAAACCACCGAAGCCCGCCACAAAATGCGGTTTGTGTTTGAACGCGGAGCTATTTTGACCGCCAAAGTCAAGAAAAATAAAGAACCCGATGGGGCCAAATACCGCGATTATTTTGAATACCAAGAAGCGCTGGCCAAGATTCCATCGCACCGACTGCTGGCCGTGCGGCGGGGCGAAGAAGAAGGTTTTTTGAGCATTGATATTTCGCCCGACGAAGAACAGGCCGTTGAACTCCTCAATCGGCTGTTTTCTAAGGGATTGCCTGCTTCGCGGGCGCAAATTGAACTCGCCATCAAAGACAGCTATAAGCGACTTTTGAAGCCCAGCATCGAAACCGAATTTGCCCATTTGTCAAAAGAAAAAGCCGACCGTGCGGCCATTCAAGTATTTGCCGAAAACGCCCGCCAGTTGCTCTTGGCTTCGCCGTTGGGGCAGCAGCGCGTTATGGCCATTGACCCAGGTTTTAGAACGGGCTGCAAGGTGGTGTGCCTTGATGCGCAGGGCAATTTGGTGGCCGATGCCGTGATCTATCCTTTCGATAAACCTACCGAGGCACGGGCTATTTTAGAAAATTTGTTCCAAAAGCACCAGATTGAGGCCATCGCCATTGGCAATGGCACCGCAGGCCGCGAAACCGAAGATTTTGTAAACCAACTCCAAATTCCCCCTCTGGGGGCAGGGGGGCTTTTCATGGTTTCGGAGCAAGGTGCGTCTATTTATTCGGCATCGGAGGCGGCGCGCGAGGAGTTCCCGCACAAAGATATTACGGTGCGCGGGGCGGTTTCGATTGGCCGCCGCCTCATGGACCCGTTGGCCGAATTGGTTAAAATTGACCCCAAATCAATTGGCGTGGGCCAATACCAGCACGACGTGGAGCAGGCATTGCTCAAAAACGCCCTCGACGGCGTGGTAGAAAGTTGCGTAAACTCGGTGGGAGTTAATTTGAACACCGCCAGCAAGCATTTGTTGCAATACGTGTCGGGTTTGGGACCCGCACTGGCGCAAAACATTGTGGAATACCGTGCCCAACACGGTGAGTTCAAGGCCCGAAAAGAACTCAACAAAGTGCCTCGGTTGGGCAATAAGGCGTTTGAGCAATGTGCTGGATTTTTGCGCATTGAGAATGCCGCCAATCCCCTCGACAACAGCGCGGTACACCCCGAAAGCTACGAAGTAGTCGAAAAAATGGCCAAAGATTTGGGCGTTTCGGTGCCCGATTTAATGAAGAAAACCGAGCTACGCCGCCAAATTGACCCCAAAAAATACGTAACCACCACCACGGGGCAGCTTACGTTGCAAGATATTTTAAAAGAACTCGAAAAGCCCTCGCGCGACCCCCGCGCACCGCTCGCCGCCTTCGCATTTGACAGCCGCGTGCGAAAAATGGACGACTTGCACGTGGGTATGGTGCTGCCTGGTATTGTTACCAACATCACTGCTTTTGGGGCTTTTGTAGATGTGGGCGTAAAACAAGACGGCTTGGTGCATTTGTCGCAAATGGCCAATCGCTTCATTAAAGACCCCAACGAGGTAGTAAAATTACAACAAACCGTAACCGTAAAAGTAGTAGAAATAGACATTGCCCGCAAGCGTATCTCGCTCACTATGAAGGTTTAGTGAGATAATTCATTCTTGATTGAAGCAACTCAGATTTTGACGTATTTTTGAAATTAAGCGTAAGTTTGTTGGTAGCCTACCTACCAATTTTAAATCCTACGTTGAAGCCCGTCATGTAGCCATTGATGGATGGGGTGTAGTTTTCTGTAATTGCAAATCGGAACGAATCGTAATAAAACTCGGCACTCCACCGCTTGTACTCATAACCCATTTTTAGGTTGATGTTGGTTCTAAAACCCCCAATGGCAGTGGTAAAAGGCGTATGTTTGGTGAAATCTGACATTTGCTTAAGTACGTTGGCAGCTTCTTGAATAGACTCAGGAGTTTTGGGAAATGGCTGGGCTACATAAGCTGCTAAACTACGTTCATAAATAGTTTGTCCGCCATCAACATTGAGAAAGCCAGTGCTGGTAGTAGTAAAAGACAACGGACGACTCAGTAGCAACGATGCGTAAAAGCGAGAACTCGGCGTGTGCTGAAACTCCATTTGAAGCCCCGATTGAAATTGAAACAACGCATATTTTCGTTGTACCACCACCACCATCGGGTCGGGAGAGGCGGGTAAATTGCGCTGCCATCGGCGTGCGGTAAACCCGATTCGGGGTGTCAAAGAAAAACGTCGATTTGAAACAGCAGCGTACCCAATCAAAAGCTGCGTGTGCCGCCCCGCGTATCGTCCTTGCCCACTTAGCGGAGTTTGAAATGCCTCAGGTCCCGCAGAAGTAATTTGCCTTTGTTGGGCAGCCCCGTCAAAGTTGGTATTGCCAAACAGATAGGTAGTTGCCAATAAAAACTTAAATCGCCTCTGGCTGTTGTTTTTGATTTGAACACCCACCGTGGCGAGCGTAGCGGTTTCGGTAGAGGTGCGCGGGGCTGCACCGCCCACCGACGGCAAATCGGCAAATCGATTGGTCTCTACCCAATTGTGCTGCGAAACCCCCACCATGGGGCGTACTTCCAACTTAGACTTGCTCGGTTGGGGTGTTTGGGCTTGCGCAATGCCCAAAAAGCACCCCCAAAAAAACAAAGTAATTGATGACTTTTTCATAGTTGTAGTCTGTTTTAAACTCAGGAGAACAGTTCAAGAAACTGTTCTCCTGAGTTAGTTATCTGTAAATCAATTATGGGTTGTGATGTATTTACCATTTGAACTTGTGCCACAGGGACTTGTGGCATCTGCTACAAGGTGAACAAATCCAGAAGCATTATTCCATTGAACGTTCACACCAGAAGGGTTTTGAGATAAAATAGTACCGTTGGTTGGCCCATAAGTATAGATATTCCAGACTACTGTATTGAGATTTCGTCCAACAATATTGTAAAATACTTGAGAATTAACAACTGGATTTGTGTTTCCATCAACGTAGAAAGACGGTTTCCCAAGTACATCAAGATTGAAAACTTCCGCCGCATTTGCGTACAACAGACCACCATTTGAGCCACAATTACTAGCAGCTCTAACGTAAATTACCCTGCTACCTTGTAAATCTCCATCTGAAACATTTATGGAACTGGAGGTGCTTAATTTATGTACCAATAGGTTTGTCAATGTGGAGTTACTATAAATAAATAATTCGAGTCCTTGATTCTGAGTAGGATTAACATTACCAAATCCTGTCAAATTAAAGGTAACCCCATTGAATTGATTGTAACATACGTCCGGAGTTGATAAAGCATTGGGGGCAAGGCAAGGTGCATCAGGGCAACTACAAGATACAAGAGAAAAAAAGAATCCCGCTACTGCTCCTACAATACCCCCTGGGACAGCACCAGTAGAAGCAGAAAATGCCCCACCGATAACCGCTCCAACAGCAGACCAATCAGCAATTGTACCAACGCCACAATTAATTAAAGTAACAATGCAACTACTTAATGCCACACGCCCCCCTTTCACTGCAACTGGCTGAGGAATTGATGATATCATCGCCTTTATTAGATACCTAACAACAGTCTGATGCCGAATGATGAAGTCTTTGTCAGCAAAACTTAAGTCAGTGTTTTTCTTCACATCAATTATAGAGTTCTTAAACCAAGGATCTATGTCATTGGTAACTGTAGAAGGATCGTTGAAGTAATCTTTGCAATCTCTGTCAAATTGCTCAAGGGCATTATAACATTTATTGCTAATTATTCTTGCATTTAAAAGTTTATTCCAATAAACAGTGGCGGGCTGGATACCTGCTTTTTTGACGCTATCAATCTTGGCTTTAAATGGTTTTTGAATTTCCGCTGGTAAAATCGAATACATATCAACATGGAGGCTATGCCGTCTAACAAGGGCATAAATAAATTCTCCCATATCATCATGATTCAAAGAGTCTCTTTCCGACGGTTCCCCCAACCGCTGCTTCGAATAACTTTCGAGATTTTTATCAAAAGTGTTCTTTTCAAAAACTTCTTTGCTTGGATTACATGAAATCGTAATGCAAAGTAAAACGGCAATGTACACAATTAGCTTTTTCATAGTCTTTCACAAGTTTTATGGTTAAAAAAATGGATAACAAAAAGGCGATTTCTGTTGTAGGTCTGCAGCCAAAGGTGAAAGCGACTTTGTTTTTACAAAGGTGCAGCATTGATTTCACAAAAAAGTTGCGTTTACGCAACACTTTCAGTGCGTGAACACAACTCTTTTGAACCTTTTCGGGCTACAACTCTTTACGCACGCGGCTCAGGTGGTGGTATTCTACGTCGAGGCAGGTAGCAATGAGCCGCAACGACACGCGCTTGCCAATGCCTGGATATTGGCTCAAAAAATAGCGGTAGCGTTGCAGCACGTTTTTGTAGGTCAGCAGTCGCAGCCTAAATTGCTGGCTTTTTATGTACTGCTCCATCACCGCCCGCGCCACGGCGTTGAGTTCGGGATATTGCTGGTAGAGTATCTCCAAATCGGCGTGAGATAGCTTGTAAACAATGCTATCTTCGATGGCCTCAATGTACTCATCGGCGGGGAGTTGCGAAAAAAAACCAACCGCCGAAACCGCCAAATGCCCTTCTGGCACAAACCAAGACGTAATCTCGCGGGTGGGCGCGTCTGGTTCTTCGTCGCTCTGATGAAACACCCGCAACAAGCCTTTTTCTACCATAAAAAGGTGCTGGTTCGGTTCGCCTGGCGCGAGCAGTTGCCCGCCTTGTCGGCACATTATTTTGTGGGCGCGTTTTCTCAATTCGTTTTGGCAGCTTTCGCTCAACTGCGCGTAGCTATCAAGTATTTTAACAAATGGCATAATGAAATAGTGTGTGTGTTTGCAAAACTATCCAACTATTTGCTTTGTTTCATGTTTAGTTTCAAATTCTAATCTGTTTGTAATTTTCCAATGCCTTTGTCCTATTTTTCAAATCAGTAATCACCATTTTTTGAGCCATTTAAAGCTGCACAAAATTCAGAAATGAATGGGTGTGTGCTTCGTACTTTTGTTGGTCAACTTTGTACAGAAAAGCCCCTTTTTTAGAAGATTTTTGCTTTTCGTTGAGTTTTAGGAGCAAGTGCGTAGAAAGAATTTTGCGGCTAAAATTACGTTTATCAAAACTGGTTTGAAAAATAGCCTCGTACAGTTTTTGCAAATGTGGAATCGTAAATTTTTCGGGCAATAACTCAAAGCCAATGGGGTGCAAGGCCGCTTTGTAGCGCAGTTTTTCGATGGCCAAATCTATCATTTGGCGGTGGTCAAAGAGCAGTTGGTCGGGCAGTTGGTTTACTGGAAACCAGTGCGCGTGGTAGGTGTGCGAAATTTTAGAATCGTAATCTTCGATGTTGATAAGCGCAAAATAACTCACCGCCACCGTGCGGGCAATGGGGTCGCGGCCAATGTCGCCAAAGGCATAGAGTTGCTCCAAATAAACGCTGTTTAAACCCGTTAGTTCAAACAAAATGCGGTCGGCGGCTTGTTCGAGGTTTTCGGTGGGGTTGAGCCAGCCGCCCATCAGCGACCACGTGTCTATGCCCGAATCGGGGCCACGTTTTACCAATAAAATTTTTAGGCCGTCGCCGTCAAAACCAAAAATAATTGAATCGAGGGCTACTAAACACTTGGGCTGATGCTCGTAAGAACTGAGGTCAAGCATGAAAAATGAGAGGGTTTTTAAAATCAATAAAGGCAGTCGAAGCACACTTTTACTGCTTCTACGTGAGGTACATTGTCATACTTCAAATAGATTTTTTGTTTGAAAAATACATAAAAAAACAAAATATAGCGGCATCAGCGATTTTTGGACAATTCAAAATTTGTGTAAAATACCTCCTGAGCGTGCCTATTCCTTTGCTTCATACATTGGTATTTAGTATGCTTTGCTACGGCACAAATAAGTTTTGAACATTAGAAATTGATTAGATTTTTGCTGCTATTGATAGCTTATGTTTGAGAAAAAGTGCCTTTTGAGCCAATCAAGCAAGATAAGCGCGGCTCGTTAGTCATTTGCTGGCGAAACGCTGTGAACTTAAAGTAAACGTCATTGTTTCATGAAGAGGATAAGCCGAACCCCCATTTTAAAAAGTAGGCAAAACTTAAAAACAAAAAACAATGAGCCACAAAATGATTTTAGGGCTACTCGTAGTAGCAAGCATGTTTACCTCGTGTACAGAAAAAGCAAAAGAAGAAGCCAACAAAGGAGCTTCACAAACAAACGAAAGTGTTCAAAAAGTGATTGACGAGTTGGGGTTAGTATATGTAGAAGAAGGCGCACAAACTATCATTACTTATGAAGAAGTCAATGCCGCCCAACAGGCTTGGTGCGACGCTTTGGTAAAAATCGGAAAATTGAAAGAAGAAGGTGGAGATTATAAAGCCTTTGCCGAACAAGTACTTTCTGATGCGTACAACTATGACAACGGAAAGGTGTTTTTCAAACCCACATTGGCTTATGGCGACCAAACCTTTAGAAATGATAAAAAAGGGGCATTGGCTTACTTTATTGGTGGCGATGCCGACTACCCCAACGACAAAGGCTTTGCCCTTACGCCTTGGGTAAAAGCTCGTTACGACAATGCGGGTGAAAAAAATGAAGGAATTCAGATTTACGGTTCTGTGGCTATTACGATGGGCAATGTTTGGGTAACAGCCAAGGACGGCAAAGAAGTAATGGTTGACAAAACGTGGGTTTTCAAGAAAGGTAAAGACGGGAAGTTGAAAATTATAGTTCATAAATCGGCCCTTCCGTTTAGTCCAAAAAAATAAAAATTTGACAGGGCTACAAAACTTTTTGTAGCCCTGTCAAATTTAACCTCCTCATATTGTAAATAACAAAATAATGATAAAAAACGCAGGTGTTTTTTTGTTGCTTTTCACACTTTTATTTCAAAGTTTGAAAGCCCAAATACCGACAGATTCAACAATACTTAACAAAGAGTTCAATAGCTTAGACGAAGCCCTCAAGAAACCTGAAAGTGTTTTTAGGCTCAACTTGAGCAATCAAAACGTACAATTGTCAGATTCTATTTTGTCCAAATTTCCCAACTTGCAATACTTGAGTTTGAAAAACGACCATCTAAAAAAAATACCAGAAGGCATAGGCAATCTTAAGAACCTTAAAGTGCTTGATTTGAGCGGCAATGATTTTAAAGTACTACCCAAAACGTTTAACCAATTATCAAACCTACAAGAGTTGTATTTGAATGATGATAAATATTTCCAATTCGATAAAAACATTCCAATTTTAAGCAAATTGCCGAATCTTAAATCGCTTCACATAGAAAATGACGGGTTGAAAAAATTGCCTAAAAATATGTTTCAACTTAATACTTTGGAGTCGTTGTATCTTAATAACAACCGATTTAAAAAAGTGCCGATAGAAATAAAAGGATTAAAAAACCTGAAATATTTAGACTTACACGACAATAAGTTCAGACTTCCCAATCAGTTCGATGAACAACAAGGTTTTGGGGTGAGAATTAGACTCTAAATAGTTTTATTGATGAAAATTAAAATCATTGTTGCCGTTCTTTTTTTTGGGTATTCACAAATCTCATTGGCACAGAATAGCCGTTTAAATACAAGTAACAATATTGGCTGGTACAATTATTTTGGGACATTCAAGGTTTCTCAAAAATTTGGTATTCATACAGAATATCAGTTTCGCAGAAATGAAATAATTACCGAATGGCAGCAGAGTTTATTGCGTTTGGGAGTTAATTATCAACTAAACCCGAAAATACAATTGAGACTTGGATATGCTTGGATAGAAACGTTTCCTTATGGAGAAATTTCGATAAATGGAATGGGCAAAGATTTTACTGAACACCGTTTGTTTCAAATGGCAACCATCACCGATAAAGTATCAATTGTGGATTTATCCCATCGTTTTATGCTTGAACAACGTTGGGTTGGAAGATACTCCAACGCCAATCTAACAAGCGAAGATGAATTTCCGTTGTTGCATAGATTTAGGTATATGTTTCGTTTGCAAGTACCATTGAAAGGCAAAGAGATGAAAGACAAAACCCCTTACTTGGCTATTTACGACGAAATTTTTATTGGCTTTGGCAAAAATGTAAACGAAAATATTTTTGACCAAAACCGAATTGGGGTATTATTTGGGTACAGATTTAGTCCATTGGTAAGAATTGAAGCAGGTTATCTGAATCAGATTTTGCAACTTGGACGTGAAGTAAACAACCGAAATGTTTTTCAACAAAACAACGGTATTATAGTCAATGCGAATTTTAATATTGACCTCACAAAAAAGAAATAAAGCCTACGAGTGTTCCCCAAATTCCAAGGGTGTACAAGCTCGTGGTACTTGTTTGTTTGGTTTTGTGCTACTTTGAGAAAGGTATTTTTAGGCAAATTGCCGTTATGCCACAAAAATGGTTTGTTTGTTCACAAAAGGCCGATTGGCGTAAGCCATGAGCAATTGTCGGCCTATTTTAAACCGCACTTCGTAGTGCATACCCCTGAACAAACAACTTTCTACCTGCGCCGCTGCGCCCGTGCCGTTCTCGTTCAATATGAGTTTTTCGGGGCGAATCAGCGCGTGGCCATCGGCCAATGTTACGAAAGTGTGCTCCCCCAAATGTCGTTCACAAAACGCAGCTTTGAGCAGGTTGGCATCGCCCGTTAGCTCTGCTACGTAGGCATTGCGCGGCTGCGCGTACACACGTTGCGGGGTGTCGAGCTGGAGCAGTTGGCCACTTTGCAAAATACCCATTCGGTTGGACAAACTGAGGGCCTCGGTGGGGGCGTGGGTAACAAAAATACAAGCCACCCCCATTTGCGTTACCAAGCGGCGCACGGTGTGGCTCAGGCGGTGGCGATTGGGCAAATCTAAGTGCGCAAAAGGCTCGTCGAGCAGCAATACTTTGGCGTGTTCGGCCAAGGCCTGCGCAATGGCCGTTCGTTGTTTTTCACCGCCCGACAGCGTTTTGACGGTCTGATTGGCCACCGATTCGAGCTGGCAAAGTTGCAACAACTCTTCGATGCGGCTGTTTTGGTAGCTTTTTTCGTAAAAACGTAGCGCGTAAGCTATGTTTTCGCGGGCGGTAAGTACCAACGACAGGTTGTATTCTTGGTGCACCATTTTAATATCGGCGTGCCCTGGAATAAGTCGCTGGCTGGCAGTGGCAATGGGCTGGCGATTGAGGTAAACCGCGCCGCCGTCGGCATCGAGTAGGCCCGCCGCAATGCGCAGCAGCGTACTTTTGCCCGAGCCGCTCTCGCCCAACAAACCCACAATTTCTCCTTTTTTTACGTCCAAGCTAACTTGCTGTAATACTGTATGTTGGGCAAATGTTTTGTCAATTGATTTGAGTTGAAAAATGGCCATGCTTTGCTGTTTTACCCGTTTAGTTACCGCAAGATAGTTTGCTTTGGCTTAAAAAAAATTACCTTTTGACGAAATAGGAAACGAAATGCGTTTCTTTTAAAGAAAATGAGCTAAAAATTTCACGTATATTTTTGATAGTAAATTGCTCGTAATTAAGCACTTACGTGTAATTGTTTGCAATTATAGTAATTTGTTGTAATTGTCCGCGCGAGGCCGCCCGTGCGCGGGGCCGCCCGTGCGGTCCGATGTTTATCAATTTATTACTACCAAATTACCCCTTATTACAAATCAATAATAATAGCATCGCAGCGGCGAACTGCCTATTTCTCCCCAACTACTTATTGCCAAAAAGAATGCGGTTTTTTTAGCCGTAAAATAACTGTATTTGAAGGGTGCGCCGCACATTTCCCTCATTTTTGTTTGTTTTGTTTTCCGATATTTCGGATTTTTACTTAATTTGCAAAAGGCCAGCTGCGTACCACCCATCAAGACTTCCGAAGGTGCCGCAAAAAATTCCGAATAAATGAAAAATGATTTCAATACCAATTTAAGGATTTTACGAAAAAAAAACCATTTTACCTTAGAGTCTTTGGGTAAAGTACTGAACATCAGCAAAAGCACGCTTTCTGATTATGAAATTGGTAAAAGTTCACCATCTTTTGAGGTTTGCGAAAGAATGGCGGATGTTTTTGGAATCAATATTGACGAATTAAGAACTCCCAATATTTCGGATAAAATAAACCCGAATATTACTTTTGCGCCAACCCACAACGCCATTGATTTTAAGGACAGCAAAATAGCAACTTTAACCGCCCAAAAAAATCAATTAGAGTTTCAAAACAGAATTCTGAGTCAGCAAGTAGAAGGGCTACAAGTGCAGTTAAAGCTGGTAAACCAAATTGTAGAAAGTAAGACCAACGAGATTCGTTCTTTACAGATGCAAGTCAAACTATTAGATGCTTACCTTGAAGAACGTACCAAATAACACCGTGCCTACTCCCCGACGCTTGCCACTCCTCTATTTTTTGTTTTTGGTAAGTGTTCTGAGTGTTTGGACTTATTATGTCTTGTCTTTGCCCAACTTAGATTTTATCAAACAACGTTGGGCGGCCATGCTTACCATGCTTTTTGGGTCGTTTATTGCGGGGGCAAGTCCCGAGGGCAGCGCGGCCATTGCTTACCCCGTTTTTACGTTGTTGTTAGAAATTTCGCCCGCCGTGGCGCGCAACTTTGGCTTTGCCATTCAGAGCATCGGCATGACTTCGGCCTCGCTGCTCATTTTGGGGCTGCGTGTCAAAGTAGAATGGCGTTACATTTTGTTCGTAACGATTGGCGGCATTTTTGGCTTAGTTTTTGGTACTTACTACGTGGTTCCGCTCATTTCGCCCGTGTTGGCCAAGTTGTTTTTTGTGTCTTTATGGTTGAGTTTTGGCATTGCGCTGTGGCTCGAAAACCGCCGCCCCCACCGCGAAGTTTTTGAGGAGATTCAACATTTTGGGCAATTAGACAAAGTGCGGCTCATTGCTTTTGGCATCATTGGCGGCATTATTTCTTCGATTTTTGGCACGGGTATCAATATTTTTACCTTTTGCTTGATGACCATTTACTACCGCGTGAGCGAGAAAGTAGCCACGCCGTCGTCGGTCATTATTATGACCATCGAAACCATTTTGGGCTTTTTTCTGCACGCCCAAATCTTGCAAGACTTTAGCGATGAGTCGTTTAAGTTGTGGTTGGCTTGCATTCCTGTTGTCGTTTTTTTTGCGCCGTTGGGGGCTTTTGTCATCACCCAATTGCCCCGCGAGGGCATCGCCAAAATTCTTTATACCATTTTGGTGGTGCAGTTTGTGGGGGCCATGTTTGTTATCAAGCCCAACTTCAACCAGGCCCTGCTCTGCGCCACTACGTTGGCAATAGGCTTGGGGCTTTTTACGTATTTGGGCAAACTAAAACGTGATTTTTGAGTGTTTTTATGTGCATTACAAACCCGCTTTCCGCTTTCATTACAATCTAAACTTGAACGCAGGCGGAGAAGTGTTATTTTTGAAAATACCGCCAAAAGTAACGGAAATTGTGCTTTTGATTGAATTTGGATGCACCATTTATCATTCTGTACAAATTATACGTACGGTTTCTTTGCCGTTTACGTATTTTTAGGCCAGTTTCTTCGCAAAAGGTAGCCCAAATAGTGCAGATAACTTTTAACTTTGACCATTCAAACGAACTTTAATTGTCTGTCAAAATGACTCGTTTTCTTAAAAACACCCTTACCTTCTCCTTATTTTGTTGCTTGGTTGTGGCCAGCACGTTTGCCCAAAATACGCCCAAATACGTAGGTTATCGGGGCGGTTTTGACATTGGTTCGCAAGGAGTAAAGCTCTCAATTGTGGGGTTTTATTACCAAAAAGACCGCCTCAAATACCGCTTGGTGTACGACCGTCAAGAAACCGTAGGACTCATAAAAGGCATGGAAACCAATGGCGGTAAACTACGCCCCGCCGATGTGCAAGACGCGGTGGCGTTTGTGCAAGAAATGATGGAAGATGCCAAAACGGTGTATAAAATTCAGAACAAAGACTTTGTTATTTATGCGTCGTCGGGGGTTAATATTGCGCCCAACATTGCCGACTTAGACGCGCAAGCACAGAAGATTTTGGGCATGAAAGTAAACATCAACATGCCCGCTAAAACCGAAGCTACCTACGGCGCACGCGCTGGACTGGCCCGCGAAGACTTCGATTCGGCTATTTTGGTGGATGTGGGCGGGGGCAACACCAAAGGCGGCATTTTGCAAAAGTACATTGCCGCCGACGGCCGCGAACGCTACACTTTTAAGTCGTATAATATTGAGTTTGGTGCGCGGCGACTTTCTGAGCGCATCAGCAGGCGCAGCAGCAGCCCAGAGCAATACGACAGCAACCTCAAACAAATGGTAGAAGATACCATTGGGCCGCTCATTCGGTCGTCGCTCAACGACAACCCCGAAATTCGTTCGGCCAATCGCTCCATGATTTATGCCACGGGCGGTGCTGCTTATCAGTTCATTACGTGGTTTGTTCCCGAAAAAGTAACCGACGAAATCATTGAGTTTAAGTACAGCAACCTGCAAGACTTTTATTACATGTTGCAGTCGCCCACGGGCTGGGCTACTTGGGAAAGCCGTAAGTTTGACGACATAAAAGACGAAAAACTGCGCGAGTTGATGGTACGCGACCACCAAAAAGCCACCCAAAAAGTATATAACCGCGACGCTTGTTTGGCGGGTATTTCGCTGGTGTTGCAGGCGGCCAAAGAAATAGGAAACCCCGACCGCAAAGCATTTTATTTTACCCGCGATGCCTACTGGATTAACACGCTTGTGTATGATACGTACAAAAATGACTTCAAAAAATAATGGAACAACTACCACAAAACGACTGGCTCAAAAAGTTGAAAGGGATTTTTATTGAAGAAAACCCCACGGCAAGCGCCCCGACCGACAATGCCCCCGCTAAAGCTTCGGCGCCCAACTTCGCCGCCTACAATGCGCCCGCTACCTCCGCCGACGCGGGCTTAATTGATGATTTGGCGGGGCGTTTTCAAAAATTAGTAGAAGAAAAAAATCAACCTGGTTTCGATTTCTTTGAGTTTTCGAGCATGGTGCTGGGCGTAAGTCAAACCCCTACTGCCGACCATTTTAAGATTGCGTTTCAGGGTGCAAAAGTAATGAATACGGGGGTTTCTAAGGAGCAATTGCTGCAATCGGCGGTGTTTTACAAACAAACCCTTGAAACGGCTTATGCCGATACCATAAAGAAAGGCGAAGAAAAACGGCGCGCCATTGGACAGCAGCAAGTAGCCCAACAGCAAAATTTAACCAAAGAAATAAACGGAATAGACCAGCAAGTTGCTGATTTTCAGAAAAAAATTGCCGACCTTCAAGCCTTGAAAGCGGCCAAAACCAATGAACTGAGCGCACTCGCGGGGAGCTTTGAGCCACAAATAGCCGAGGTAGAAGCCAAACTCAACGCCACCACCCTGGCCAAAGACCAAGTGCTGGGCCGTTTGAGCATGATAGAAGAAGGAATTAAACAATACGTATAAACCCCAAAACGATGAACAACCAATCTTTAACCAAACTCAGCGAATTGCCCATTTTGAAACACCTCGACGGAGGCTCGGGCGAACTCAAAGTATTGCCCCCAAATGCAATTGCGCCCTGGAAACGCGGCGAAAAATCAATTGGATGGTTTGTGGGCGCAGGCTTGATAGCGGGCGGTGCCTACATCTTTTTTACTTATATTTTGCCCGTACTCATCAACGTTCTTACCCAAACGCTGGCGTTTTTGGCGGTAGCTGGTTTGCTGGTTTTTGCCGTTTTGTTGGCCCCGTTTATTTTCAAACTATTCCGCCGCATTGTGCGTGGTTTGCACAAAATGCTCATCAAAATTGACCCTTTTGCCGAACTCGACGACCAATTGGGCAAAATGAAAGACTCGCGCGAGGAATTTGAAAAAGCCAAGGCCGAAATCAACGCCTGTAAAATTCAGATGAAACAAGAGGCCGTAAAAGCCGAAAAATTGGCCAAAGATGCCAAGCAGAAAGTGGTGTATGCCCAACAAGAAGCCGAAAGCATTAAGGAAAAACTCCAAAAAGCCACCGATAAACACGGCGACACCGCCCGCGAAACCGACGAGTTTGTTGAAATGGAAGGCCGCCTGAGTGCCGCCATCGGCGACGGCAACCGCTCGGTGTCGGAGGCCGAAACCTACAAACGCTTGGTGGATACGTTTGCCTCGCGGGCCAATGTATTTGCCAAACTCGACCGCAAACTGATGTCGTATGGCCACGCTTTTGACGAAAAAATAAAAGACTTTGCCACCAGTATTAACTTGCTAAAAACCGAGTCGCGGGCCATGGAATCGGCCAATAATGCCACCAGCCGCGCCCGAAAAGCCATTGGCAACAGCCAAGATTGGCAGTTGGACTACGCACTGGAAGTAATTTCAAACCAAATTTCGAGCGACATTGCCAGCACCCAAGCCAATATCCGCGATTTAGATTCGATTGTACGCGACTTCAACCCCAACGACGAACGCGCTTACGCTCGCTTAGAAACGTTTGCCAATCAAATTAAAGATGGTCAATTTGAAGTAAGCGACCCCAACCGCGTGGCCAATCCAAACTATAAACTCAGCCCCGACCAAAAAAATGCGGGTGGCGGTTTGACGGACATTTTTTAGTCATTGGTCATTGGTCAATAGTCATTGGTATATTAAATTGCTGGTGGACTGGCGGAACCAGATGTTTGCCAAAATAAAAAATAGCGATTATTTATAGCTAAGTGCTTACTAAACCAATGACCACTACACCATTGACCAATGACCAATGACTATTGACCAATGACTATTGACCAGTGACCAATGCCTACTTATTAATCACTTAAAAATCTTAGAAAAATGGCATTGCGGTTAGAAGATTTAGAGGTTTACAATCTTGCTTCCGAAATTAGTGATGAAATTTGGACAGTTGCTTCTACCATGCCCAATTTTGAAAAATACACAATTGGGCAACAGATTGTACGCAGTGCCGATTCGATTAGTGCCAACATTGCCGAGGGCTATGGCCGTTATTCATTTAAAGAAAATAAAAACTTTTGCTTGTATGCGCGGGGTTCATTGATTGAAACAAAAGACTGGATTGGCAAATGCAAACGAAGAAACATTATTGGCGAAACCGTAGCCCAAGATATTTTTCAAAAAATGGAAAGACTAAACAAGCAACTAAATGCCTATATCAAATCAATTGGCCCCAAAACTGACATTTAGCATTGAACATTAAGCCGTGACCA
This sequence comes from Cytophagia bacterium, assembly GCA_004293645.1. GTDB lineage: Bacteria > Bacteroidota > Bacteroidia > Cytophagales > Spirosomataceae > REAB01. Next base: position 40,339 of record REAB01000057.1, read on the forward strand.
GTGTTCCCCCAGTGCCCCCCAATGACCTTTGACCAATGACCAACCCCAATGACCCTACAACAACTCATTGATCGCCTTGGCGATAATCCACAACTGCTACTTATTTATTTTGGGGCGTTGCCATTGGTGGCTTTTTTTGCGGGCTTAATGGGCCGCAACGAAGGCCACTTGGCCCCGTGGAAATATTTTTACGCCGTCCTGATTTATTTGGCTTGTATTCCAGGCATTTTCGCGGTGGCACTCAATGTTTACCTGTTTTTGTTCGAGCGGCGCAGCATTTTTGAGTTCGATATTTACACCCAAATTCTCCCCTTTTTTGTGATGCTGCTCACGCTGTGGCTCATTCGCCGCAATGTGCCGTTCGATTATATTCCAGGTTTTGACAAAATTTCGGGCTTGGTCCTAATGATTTTTGCCACTATTTCGGTGATGTGGATTGTGGACCGAACCCGTATTATGGTTTTTTCTTACCTGCCTTTTGGGTACGTATTGGGTATTTTTGCAGGCTTATTGGTATTGATGCTACTCGGTTGGCGGCGTTTTTTTGGTTAAAAAATCCTCGCTTCGTAAATCATTAGCTACTTTTGTGCGTTATTATAAGTAGTTGCGCCTATTTAACCGGTGGCACGACTATTACTTAAGACGCTTTTATTCAGCCTACTAAATCAGTCGTGCCACCAATAATAATACCGCACGGGCGGCCCCGCATCGCAGCGGCGAACCGCCTAATTTACTCAACTACTTGCGTACTCGAAAAGCTACTGTTATTTTTATCTTGATGAAACTCATTTTTGTTGTTCTTTGTGCAGTTGTTTGTCTGTTCTTAAACGCCTGCAACTCCCAAACCGACCGAGCGCCCGTAGCGGCAAAACGTTTAGAAAACGAACTGTTTGCGGCCAAATCGCCCGATGACTTGGCTCAATTGCTGGTTAAGTACCCTTTTTTGAGGGCTTACTTGGGGCTACCCACCGACGCGCCCGACTCATTAGTTACCAATCAGTTGTACAATAACGTGAGCAACGCGCAACTGCAAAAGTTTAAGCAAGAAATTCAAACCGAATTTAGCGACTTGGCCGACATCGAAAGCCAGCTCGGAAAGGCATTTGGTGAAATAAAAGCGCAATATCCAGCATTTAAAACACCGCAAGTCTATACGGCTATTACGGGCTTTTTGGGGAGCGATTTGTACGTTACCGACAGCCTCATTGTGATTGGTTTAGACTATTTTGGCGGCCCCAAGGCTACTTACCGCCCACAATTGTACGATTATCAACTGCGACGCTACCAAAAAGAATACGTGGTGGCGGCTATTTTGTTTTTTATGGCCAAAACCAATAATAAGTTCGACCCCGCCGACCAAACACTGCTTTCGGAAATGATTTGGTACGGAAAAGGCTACGAATTTGTAAAACACGCTGCCCCGCAAATACCCGACAGCCTCATCATTGGCTATTCTGAACAACAATTGGCCGATGTCTATGAATCTCAGCAAGACGTTTGGGCGTATTTCTTAGACCGAAAACTGTTGTTCCAAACCAAAGAAGAAGAAAAGCAGCGGTTTTTGGCCGAACGCCCCGCCACGGTCGAGATTAGTGGCTTTTGCCCTGGCGGCGTGGGACGTTGGCTGGGCTGGCGCATTGTAGGGCGTTATTTGGCCGAAAACCCCAACGTACAATTGAACGAATTAATGAAAAACCCCAACGCCCGCCAAATTTTTGAGGGCGCAAAATACAAAGGTCAAAAAGACGAAAAATAACCATTATGGCAAAAGGATTTAAGCGCGGCAACGATGAAGTTTTACCCACCGACAAGCGCAAAGTGAGCGGTGAAGGCGTAAAAAAAGCATTGCGTATTTTTAGTTTTGTGCGGCCTTACCGCGCTTATTTTATAACAGGCTGCGTATTTTTGGTGCTTTCGACCATCACTTCGTTGGCGTTCCCGAAGTTTATTGGGTTGATTGTAGAAGTAGTCGAAAAAAAGGCCGTTGCCAATTACAACATCAACCAAGTGGCCGTGGGGCTTTTTGGCGTGTTGCTGCTGCAAGGGCTTTTTTCATTTTTGCGCATCTATTTATTTTCGAGGGTAAGCGAGCTGGCCATGGCCGACGTGCGGCGGCAAGTATATGAGAAAATTATTACGCTGCCCGTACCGTTTTTTGAACAACGCCGCGTGGGCGAACTCACCAGCCGTATTTCGTCAGATGTAACGCAAATGCAGGATATTTTGTCGTTTACGCTGGCCGAATTTTTTCGGCAAATCGCCACGTTGGTCATTGGTACCATCTTGATTTGGTACACTTCTTGGAAACTCACCATTTTTATGCTGGCTACGTTTCCTGTTTTGATTATTGCGGCCCTAATTTTTGGCAAACACATCAGAACGCTCTCCAAAAAATCGCAAGATGCCCTGGCCGACACCAACGTCATTGTGGAAGAAACGCTGCAATCGGTGAACGTGGTGAAGGCTTTTACCAACGAGCCACTCGAAGCCAAACGCTACGGCTTGGCCCTCGACAAAGTGGTGGACAATGCCCTCAAAGCGGCTACTTTTCGGGGCGGGTTTGTGTCGTTCATCATTTTTGCGCTCTTTGGGGGCATTGTGGGCGTGGTGTGGTACGGCGCGGGGCTGGTGCAGCAGGGCGAAATGTCCATCGCCGATTTGATTACGTTTGTACTTTACACCACTTTTATTGGTGGCGCGGTAGGCGGCATGGGCGACATTTACGCTCAAATCCAAAAAACCATCGGCGCATCAGAGCGTTTGCTCGAAATTTTGGGCGAAAAATCGGAGGTAACACTCACCAGCGTAACGCCCACTATGGCCATAGAAGGAGCTATTTCGTTCCGTGAAGTGCAATTTACCTATCCGTCGAGGCCCGATATGCCCGTCTTAAAAAACATTACTTTGAATGTAGCGGCGGGGCAAAAAATTGCGTTGGTGGGCTACAGCGGCGCGGGCAAATCTACCATTGTGCAGTTGTTGATGCGTTATCATTTGCCGAGCGGTGGTCAAATTTTGGTGGACAATACCGACATTCAGGCGCTCAATATCACGGCCTATCGGCAACACATGGCCGTAGTGCCGCAAGAGGTGATGCTCTTTGGGGGCACTATCTACGAAAACATTGGCTACGGCAAACCTACCGCCACCGCCGCCGAAATAACCGAAGCCGCTCGCAAAGCCAACGCCCTCGAATTTATCGAATCGTTTCCCGAAGGTTTTCAGACCATTGTGGGCGATCGGGGTGTCAAACTCTCTGGCGGGCAGCGGCAGCGCGTAGCCATTGCGAGGGCTATTTTGAAAGACCCCAAAATTTTGATTCTCGACGAGGCCACGTCGTCGCTCGATGCCGAGTCGGAGCGATTGGTCCAAGAAGCCTTAGACCGCCTCATGGAAAACCGCACCACCATTATCATTGCCCACCGCCTGGCCACCGTCCGCAACGTGGACTGTATTTATGTCCTAAAAGACGGGGCTATTTTGGAAAGTGGCACGCACGAACAATTGGCCGAGCGCACCGACGGATTGTACGCGGGTTTGGTTAAATTGCAGTTTGAAACCGAAACGCCTCTTATTTCTAACTAAAGAAAACCATGTTCAATTTACTTATTCGGCTGGCAGTCAGCACCATAGTAGTCATTGGCGCGAGCAATTTATTAAAAGGATTTGAAGTAGCCAACATTCAAACTGCCGTTATTGCGGCGGTTGTGTTGGGGTTACTCAATACTTTTTTAAAACCTATTTTACAAATTTTATCCATTCCCATTACGGTGCTCACGCTGGGGTTGTTTCATTTGGTTATCAACGTGGCCATGGTCTATTTGGCGGCCTATTTGGTAGATGGGTTTCGGGTAGATAGCTTCTTGACGGCCCTTATTTTTAGCTTCGCGCTGTCGTTGGCGCAGTGGGTAGCGGGCTGGTTTTTAGACTAATTTCTGCTGCCGCTCTTCTCTAATTTTGAGCCGTTATTGGTTTGCTTTTTTGCCATAAAACGCGAAATAGCGGGTGGTAATGATTGGAAATAGGACGCTACAACATTTTTGACGTGCGCAAAGCCGCCAATGTTTTTAAGAATAGCATCAAAAAAAGTAGCTGGGAGGCATTGTTTGCAAATCGTTAAGTATTTGTACTTAAAACGCCCTCAATCTTCTTCTTTACAATAAAATTTATCTTGTTTTTGTCCAAAAAATACTTCTGTACTTTACCTATTTAGGTGCCAAATAAACTGATAGTTGGCTTTTTCAACGTAAATGTGCGGTACGTCCCTTGAAAAATACTTTTTTTCTATGAAAAGGCCAACTTGGTCTAATTTTAAACTTTTTTACAACGGCCTTAAAGTGCCATTTAAGCCTAATTGAACGCATTATTGGCAAATTTTATTTGGTAAAAGACGCAATATCCACAATAAGCTAAAATATTTTTTTTAACAAAGTATTTGAAATGTACTATCTGTGTACTTATTTTGTGGTAATATTTTTTTTCTATTCTTAACTTAAATTAAACTTATGAGAAAAGTTGTACTGTTCAGCTTCTTGCTGTTCTGTTCGGCTTGGGTATCCTCGTACGCCCAAGATCGTAAAGTAACAGGCAAAGTAACAGCGGCAGAAGACGGTTCGCCTCTGCCAGGTGTGTCAGTAGTGGTAAAAGGTTCTTCCAAAGGAACCAACACCACCGCCGACGGTTCTTACAGCATTGATGCCCCAAGCGGCACAACGCTGGTTTTTAGTTTTGTGGGTACTACCACCCAAGAGATAGGTATTGGCAATCGTACTGCGCTTGACGTAGCATTGGCCGCCGACACCAAGCTATTGAGCGAGGTAGTAGTAACTGCCCAAGGTATTGTGCGCGAAAAGCGGGCGTTGGGTTATTCAGTAGCCTCGGTTGATTCTAAGAGTATCCAAGACCGCCCACAAGCCGACGTAGGTCGCGTATTGCAAGGCAAGATTGCGGGTGTAAACATCACCTCTACTTCTGGCGTGTCTGGTACGGGTACCAACATTACCATTCGTGGTTATTCGTCTATTACGGGTTCGGTGCAGCCACTTTTTGTGGTAGATGGTGTGCCTTTCAACTCTAACACCAATTCTCGTCAGGGCTCTACTGGTGGTAATGCAGGTTTTACAGGTGGTGGACAAAGCTCATCAAGTCGCTTTTTGGACATTGACCCCAACAACATTGAGAACGTAACGGTATTGAAAGGTTTGGCCGCTACCGTAACCTACGGCGACCAAGGACGTAACGGCGTAATTTTGATTACGACCAAAAATGGCAGCAAAAAAGCACGCAAAACCGAGTTTAACGTTACGCAGTCGTTCTTTACAAATACTGCTCACTTGCCCCGCTACCAAAACGATTATGTAGGTGGTTTTCAGCAAAACTTGGGATACTTCTTCTCAAACTGGGGCCCAACCTTAAACGAGGCCAAGGCCTATCCTTCGCAGAATACCAACACTGCTCTAGCGACGCACCCTTACGCCAACTTGACAAACCCTGTATTGCGCGGTTCAATGGCCGATTACGTGGCCTCGGTAAGCCCTTACGAAATGAAGGTGTTTCCAAACAACGTAAAAGATTTTTTCCGCACGGGACAAATCTCAAACACTTCGTTGAACATTTCGGGTGGTGGCGAGAAGGTAAGCTACAACGTATCGGGAGGTTACAACAAAGAAGGTGGTTACATTCCAAACAACGACCTTACGCGTTTGAACTTAGGCTTGGGCTTGAACGCTCAAATGACCAAAAAACTCACTGCGACAGTATCTTTCAACTACGCCAATACGGCGCAAAGCTCACCACCTTTGAGCGCTGGCCAAGGTAACAATGCCAGCGATTTTCCATCGGTATTGGCCAACGTAATGTACACCCCTCGCCAAGTAGATTTGATGGGTTGGCCATACGAAAGCCCACTCGACGGTAGCTCGGTGTATTTCCGCAGCGGCAACGACATTCCAAACCCACGTTGGGTACTTGAGAATTACAAAACATCGGGTAATGTAAACCGCTTCTTCTCAGCTACTACTTTCAATTACGAACTGGGCAAAGACCTGTTGTTGTTGTATAAAGTAGGTTTAGATACTTACGACGAGCAACAAGAGTTCCAGATTAATAAAGGTGGGGTTCAGTTGGTAACGGGTCTTTACAACACCCTCAACATCCGAAACACTATTTGGGACAATAGTTTGATTATATCTTACAGTAAGTCGCTTTCAAGCAAATTGTCGGTATCGGCCAAGGTGGGTGGTAACGTTCGTAACGACAAGTTCAGATTGGATAACGTCAACAGTCAAAACCAATTAGCGCGTGGGTTGTTCCGTCATAACAATTTTATTGACAACGTGGCATTCAACCAAACCGAAGAACAAACCCGGATGGGTGTTTTCGGTGAAGTTACCGCTGACTACAACAATTTTTTGTTTGCCAACATAGCCGCTCGTAACGACTGGACTTCTACCGTAGAAAAGGAAAATCGTCGTATTTTGTATCCTTCGGCCAGTATTTCGTTTGTACCAACTACGGCATTTAAAGGATTAGAGTCGCCCTTTTTGAGTTTCTTGAAAATCCGTGCAGGTGTGGGTAGTTCGGCAGGTTTTCCTACGCCTTACAATACCCGTAGCTTCTTGAACCAAAACGCCCGTGCTTTCTTGAACTCATCGGGTGGTACAGTACAATCTCACTCGGTGGACAATACCCTCGGCAACTTGAACCTCAAGCCTGAGCTACACACCGAATACGAAGCTGGCATAGAAGGTAAGTTTTTTCGCAATCGCATCGGTTTTGACCTTACGCTTTACCGCCGCGACACGCGCAACCTCATTACCCGCGCGCCACTCGATGCTTCTACTGGCTATACCAGCACTTTTACCAACATCGGTAAAATCCGTAACGAAGGCATAGAAATTAGTTTAAATGGTAATATCCTCAAATCAAAAGATTTTTCTTGGGACATTACTGGTACTTTCTCACGCAACCGCCCCAAAGTGCTTGACTTAGGTGGTACACTCCAAGAAGTACAAATTTCGGGTTTCAACGGTTTGGGTAACTTTGCCGTAGTGGGTGAGCCTTTCAACATTATCAAAGGAACAGGATACCGCCGCAACGAGCAAGGTCAATTATTGGTTGATGGTGGTGGTTACTTACAGACTACTGCAACTCCCGTTGTTTTAGGAGACCCCAACCCCGCTTTCAACACCAGCTTGATAAACGACCTTAGTTACAAAGGCATTTCGTTGAGCTTTATGCTCTCGTACCGCCACGGTGGTGCCATGTACTCTTCTACTGCAGGTGCCTTGTTGGGTCGTGGATTGACCTACGACACTGGCCTTGCCAATGGTTACGACCGCGCTCAGACATTCTTGTTTCCTGGCGTAAAAGCCGATGGTACGCCCAACGACGTTCAGGTTACGGCAGCAGACGTGGGTTTCAACAACATTTACTTCTTTGGCGACGAAGGCCGTATTTTTGACGGTTCAACCATTCGTTTGCAAGAAGTATCGCTTGGCTACCAGTTGCCCAAAAAATTGTTTGCCAAATTACCTATCAAAGGAGCATCTTTCCTGCTTACTGGCAACAACCTCTGGTACAAAGCCTTGAATTTCCCTCCTGGTCTTAACTTCGATACCGACAACCTCGGCTTGGGTGTTGGCAACGGTTTGGGCTTTGAGTTCTTGACAGGCCCAAGTGCCAGAAGATTGGGGGTAACGTTGAAACTAACGTTTTAATAATAATAGAAGATAACGAAATAGCGAATGGCACTTTAGCCTGTTTAATAGTTCGATGTGCTTAAAATCAAAATCAAACACAACAATGATAAATAAATTAAAAATATCTCTGTTGGTACTGCTTACAGTAGTGGTTAGTTCGTGCGAGTTAAACCTCCTTGAAAATCCTAACCAGGTAAATCTTAGCAACACCGACGTCAACTTTCTGCTCAATCGTATTGAGTTAGATTATGCTGGCAATAACGCTGGCGTTGGCAATCACTTCAACCAAATGACCGACCCCGCCATGCGCCTTACGCGCATGCTGAACCAAGGGGCGGCTATCTATGACAACGCCGTAACCCCCAACGGGTTGAACAACGCCTGGACCAACGCCTATGCCAACATTATGACCGATGTAAAAACGCTCTTGCCATTGGCTGAAACGGGTGGTTTGTTGATACACGCAGGCATCGGTCGTACTATCAGAGCATCTGTATTGCTCAACTTGGTGGATGCTTTCGGCAATGTACCTTACAGCGAAGCACTCAATGCTGAGAACTTCAACCCAAAAACCGATGATGGTGCTGGTATTTACACTGTCGCTATTGCCGACCTTGACAAGGCCATCGAAAACTTCACCGCCACTTCTCGCGGTGCCGCTACTGGCGACTTGTTTTATGGCGGCAGTGCCGACAGCTGGATTCGGGTAGCTAATACACTCAAACTGAAAGCATTGCTCAACCGTAGCTTGATTGATCGATCAGGTTCAACTACGGGTATCAATGCGCTCATTTCAGGAAATCGCTTGATTTCTACTGCTGCTCAAAACTTTACGTTTAAGTTTGGCACTAACTTGCTCAATCCCGACACACGCCACCCACGTTACGGTGGTCAGTATTCTCCTACGGGTGGTGGCGACTACCAGTCTAACTCATACATGGGTGCCATGTTCAACTCAAAAGGCTTTCCTGATCCACGGATGCGTTACTATTTCTACCGTCAGATTACCCGCAACTCAACGGACGTAAACGAGATTCGTTGTATTACGAATCAAAAACCCACCCATTATGGTGCAAACGATGTATTTTGTTTCCCAACTACGGTAGGTTACTGGGGCCGCGACCACTTGAGCAATGAGGGTATTCCACCAGATGGTTTGCGCCGCACAGCTTGGGGACTCTATCCAGCAGGTGGCTTGTACGACAACGACGCCAACCGTGGCGTATCGTTGGGTGCTGGTGCTGGCGGTGCTGGTATTCATCCTATCATGATGCGCTCGTTCGTAGATTTTATGTTGGCTGAGTCGGTTTTGCGCCTTGGCACTACTGGCGATGCCAAAGCCTTGTTGCGTTCTGCTGTTGAGAAATCAATGGCCGATGTACGGGCTTACGCGCTTGGCACGACCGAAGCAGGTAAAATTGCAACTTACGAAGCCGACCAGAAAATTGTGTGGGCCGATGAAGTGAAGAGATATGTGGACAAAGTATTGGCCGACTACGATGCTGCTACCGCCGATGGTAAACTCAACATTGTAGCCACCGAGTACTGGTTTGCTGCCCATGGCAACGGTATTGAGATCTATAACCTCTACCGCCGTACGGGCAAGCCTGCGGGCCAGCAACCTGCTCTTGAGCCTAGTCCAGGTGGTTTTGTTCGCTCTTATTACTATCCATTGGATTTGATTACACGCAACTCAAACGCCAAACAAAAAACCAACGCAACGCTACCAGTATTTTGGGACAATAACCCTGCGGGTTTTATCAAATAAAATCAGTTTCTTAAAAAAACTAAATATAAAATCTAAGATGAAACATATCAAAAACTTTGCATTTGTTATGGCTGCTGCCTTGATGGTAATGGCCTGCAAAACACAAATGGTGGACAAGCTGGACGATTTTAACTTGGAAAATGGTGGCTACATGCGTACTGTAACGCCTTTCCCAGTTGCTGCCGCAACTTTTAGCGTGAGCAAAGCCAACATGACAGGCACCAAAATGGAAGCTGTATTAGAAGCCGTTACGCCTGATAAAGGTGCGTTATTCTCGTCCTACGATTTGTCGGTTCGGTTTGTAGATGCTACTCCTGACAACGGTAACAAGTCAGTTGCCGTGACGGCGTTGCGCTCAATTCCAGCATCGGCTTACGCCAAAGATGCTACCACCGGCTACCCTCGGCACACGCTCGCTGTTACAGGCACAGACCTGCTGACTGCGACTAAATTGACCGCTGCCGACGTGTCGAATGGCGATAGATTTGAAGTAACTGCCACCATGCGACTAACCAACGGCAGGTCTTTTAATGCCGCAAATACAGGCGCAAACATTACGGGTGGTGCTTTTTACAGCTCACCGTTCTTCTATCGCGTCAATGTGGTGAATTAATTGATTCGTTTTTAAGCAAAAGAGGCGGCCTTAAAAAGCTGCCTCTTTTGCTTTTAGAGGTATTTTGTTTTATGTTTGGAAAAGCAATTCAACGCCACTAACGATGGAAGTCAAAGAAGAAGTAAGAAGAATGAGCCGCAAAGTGGCTACTTTGGAGGATATACTCTCTGATTTTATTATTATTACAGAACGAGACAATCGGCAACTGCGCGAAGATTTAAGGGCGATAGGCGACCGTATGGAAGCAGATACCGCCAAACTAAAAGCTGAGATGTCGGAGTTTAAGAATGAGATGTCAGAGTTTAAAAATGAGATGTCAGAGTTTAAAAATGAGATGTCAGAGTTTAAAAATGAGATGTCGGAGTTTAAGAATGAGATGAGGGCTTCTACCAAAGACCTTCATAAAAAAGTAGGAGATTTAAGTAGAAAACTCGGCACTTTTGCGGAAGATTTTGCCGCGCCCAACTTACCAAGAATTGCTGGGGTTTATTTTCATGAGCCTAATGTTGTCAATCATTTTGTGAGATGGACTCGCTTTGACCCAATTGCCCGCGCTGAGATGTTTGAGGCTGATGCTATTACAGAAACGGAAAATATGGTGTTTTTCTTGGAAGCAAAATTCTCTCCCCGCAATGACGACATCAAAGCAATGCCAGAACGTATCAAAGCCTTCCGCAGGTGGTTTCCGGAGTTCAGTAACAAGAAATTGGTTACTATTTTTGCCTCATGGTCTATCAATGAAAATCATTTGCGAATGTTGACCAAAATGGGAGTGTATGCAATGGTAGTTGGCGAAAATACAATGGAGTTGTCAAACTTTGACGCACTAAAGAATGGGAAAAAATAAAAAAAGCGCATTCTTCTAAAAATGACGGGGCTGTGGCTTACGTCATTTTTAGTTTTAGGCCAAAAATATAGTTACTTGAATTCAGCCGAAATGATGGAAATGGTGCTTTATTAGGTGGATTATCGAAAAGGAGATGAAAAAGTCAAACAATGAATTGCCCATCAGATGGTTCAGAACCGACCGACGGATGCTTTGGATGGTATTTTTAATGCTGCTATGGGGCAGCTTTCGGTCGTTTAGCCAAAAGCAAGTGCTGGTGTTTTTCGATGTCGAATGTCCAATTTGCCAAAAATCAAGCAAGAGGGTTCAAGAAATGTATGAACAATACAGCCAAGAGGTAGATTTCAAACTTATTTTTCCTGTGAAATCGGTCAAAAAATCGGATATTAGAAAATTTAAGAGAGAATACCTCTTGACCATGCCTACTGTCAGGGACCGAAACCACACTTTAGTAGAGCAGTATGATGCAAAAGTTACACCTGAGGTTATTGTTTTGGACAATAATGGCAGCGAATATTACCGTGGGGCGATAGACAATCAGTTTTTTGAATTGGGAAAAAACCGTCCCAAAATGACCGAATTCTATTTGAAAGATGCCCTGGATGGTTTGTTGAATAACCAACCAAAACCACAAAGCTACAAAGCCGTGGGGTGTATTATCAATCGCAAAAAAACGAAAGCTGTAAACGCTAAGTAGTTGCGCCTATTTAATTGGTGGCACGACTGACTTAAGACGCTTTTATTCAGCGCATTAAATCAGTCGTGCTACCAATAATCATATCATGGCAGCGGCCAACCGCCTCATTTTACGCAACTACTTACAACAGCTTATTTTTTACAAATTCCCAGGCCACAATGCCCGCGCTTACGGCCACGTTGAGCGAGTGCTTCGTGCCAAATTGGGGAATTTCCAAACAAACATCGCAGGCCGTAATCACGGCTTCGCTCACGCCAAAGACTTCGTTTCCCAGCACAAAAGCGTATTTTTTGTTTTCTTGGGGGCAAAAATTGTGCAACATCGTGCTGCCTGTTACTTGCTCAATAGCCGCAATTTGGTAGCCTTCCGTTTTTAATTGTTGCACCAGATCCGCTGCGTTGGGGGCGTGTTGCCAAGCTACTGAGTCTTCGGCTCCCAGGGCGGTTTTGGTGATGTCGCGGTGGGGGGGCGTGCCAGTAATGCCGCACAAATAGACCTTTTCGGCTTTAAAGGCATCGGCAGTGCGGAAAATTGAGCCTACGTTGTTCAAACTTCTGATGTCGTCGAGTACGAACACAAAAGGATTTTTGTGGGTAAGTTGGAAGTCTTGAACCGACAAGCGATTCAGTTCGTCCATGGAAAGTTTTTTCATGTTTTTTTAAAATATAACTACCAACCTACGTAGCCTTCTGGCTGAATGCCTTTGAGTCGTAAATAACAAATGGCTTGGCCACGGTGGTGAATGAGGTGGTTTTCCATGGCGTAGAAAAAACGCCAATTGGGCATTTTATCGCCCGCAAAACCACGTATTTCGTTGAGTTTGGCGGGTTTAAGTTTGGCCACTATTTCAGTTACCCAATCGTAAAAACGCGTTATTTCGGCGGCTACTTGGGCTTTGGTGAGTTTGTTAAAATTGAGGCTGCTGTCAAACGGATTGGGCGTGCTAAAACGGTCGGAAAATTGGGCGGCGGTGAAGGTAATACAATGCACAAACTGCGACCGAAACGTCATGGCTTCGGGGGTATAATGAAAATCGAGGTCGGCTTCGGGCATTTGATTGAACACCAGCAAGGTGTAGTCGCGGGAGCGTTTCCAGGCGGGGGCAAATTCTTCTTTGAAATTTTTGTAGGGTGCGTTTGGGGTTTGGGCAAGCAGCGGCGAGGCGGCGGCTGCTCCTATTAAAGTTTGAAGTGCAGTTTTTCGATTCATTGGTAGTGTTAATTTAAGCAAATATACTTGCGTTGGTAAGATATGAACAATGCCAGCTCAATAACGGAAAATTGTTTCATTTTTTTTATTTTCTTAGAACATAAAAGTAAGGTGAGATTGATATTCGTTTTCAATATTTTCATCGTTGTTCCGAAAATTTAGGGTCTAAAAGCAGGTTACGGTCGGTGAGGGTATTTAAGAAGACAATGATTTTACGCTTTTCGTCGTCGGTGAGTTTTAAGCCCGCTTTGCCGTTGATTTTGAGGGCATTGTCCACGTAGCCATTGTCAATCATGTTTTCTGAATAGTGATTCAGTACTTCTTCCAATGTCCAAAAACGACCATCGTGCATGTAGGGGCGCGTTACGGCTATATTGCGGAGGCTCGGCACTTTAAATTTGTATAAGTCGCTGTCTATCTGCGTAATGCGGTAGCGGCCTTTGTCGTCAAATCGTTTTATTTCGAGTTTGCCGTTTACTACCACCTGCCGCGTTACGTCGAGTTTGAGGCCGTTGTTGCGGTAAGTTTGGTCGGTAAACAACTCGCCGCCGTGGCAAGTGCCACATTTTTGTTGGAAAATATTCAAACCAGCGGTTTCGTCGGCGGTAAGTGTGCCGCCTGCTTCGTTGCGAATGTACTTGTCGTACTTGGCATTGCTCGACGTAAGTGCCAGCATAAATTGCGACAATGCCTTCAAAAACTTTGCCGAAGTGATTTCTTTGCTGCCGTAGGCTTTCTCAAAAAGTGCGGGGTATTTTTCCGTTTTTTTAAGTTTTTCTAACACGTTTCCCAACTTCTCGTCCATTTCGATGGGGCTTTCGATGGCCGCTACTGGCACTAAATCAAGGTCATGCACGCCACCGTCCCAAAAAAACTCCTTTTTCCAGGCCATATTTTGAATAGCTGGGGCGTTGCGTTCGCCCAGTTGGTTGTCAATACCGTGGCTTACGTCGTGCTGATGGTGCGTAAAAGCGTATTCTTGGCGGTGGCACTCGCCGCACGCAATGGTGCCATCGCGCGACAGAATTCCGTCGTAAAACAGCGTACGTCCCAGTTCAAAACCTGCCTGCGTTATTTTATTTTTATCGAGCGCGTATTCGGGTTTGGGGAAATGGGCAGGTACGCTAAATGGTTGTTTATCAGTTGGTTTTGGCGCAATCACTTGGTCGTCTTCTATTTTTTTGCCGCAACCTACGCTCAAAACGAGTAAGGTGAAAAATACTTTTTTCATGGTTGAAAGTGTTTTCGGCTGGAAGCCTAATAATAGGAAGCACGCGCCTGGAGGCTCGCGCTATCATGTGTGTTTTCGGCTGGAAGCCT